>NZ_DJDN01000082.1:0-19299 GCF_002431095.1 Pantoea sp. UBA5923
GAGGCTGCCGGAAGCCGGGATTGTTAAGGGGCTGGCGAGCCCCTTAACACGCACGCCGGCAGCGCAGCTGCTGAAACTCCCCGACGCCTGGCGGGCGGAACCTGCACAGAGCCAGCCGCTCGCGCAGCGAACCCCGCTTACTGCGGATAAGCCACCCAGTCACCGCCGTTCAACCGGATCCAGGGCTTGCCCTGATACATCATCACCACGGCATTGTCATTTTCCGAGACAACCGGCGTCTGCGGCAGCTTGTCCGCCAGCACCGACATATTCACGTTCGGCGCGTTAAATACCTGACCGTCCACTACGCGAGAAACCAGTTCGGAAATCGCCAGCAGGCTGGTGGGCGCATCAATGGTTAACGGCTGGCCCTGATGCGGCGCCTTCATGCCGACAAACTTAATGCCAACCGGCACATGGGTAATGCTCGGGCTGGGAATATCGCGCAAGCCAGACATCTGCATCTTGTCGCCCTGCAGCGCCGCGCCATGCTCCGGCACCACCAGCACCATCACGCGTCGTCCCGACTTCTCAAGATTCGTCAGGAAGGCGTCAAGCTGATCGAACAGCACCTGCGCGCGCGGCTTCCACGGCGCGGTTTGAGTGCTGCCCAGATCGCGCGTGCCGTCATGCAGCGGGATCAGGTTATAGAACGTGGCGCTGCGCGCATCGCTGCTCTTGCTGCGATCGTCAAGCCAGCGCTGCATCAGCTGCGCATCGTTGAACACTGGTGAGCCGTCAAATGAGGTCAGCTCTGGCGCAATACCCGCCTGCGACATTAGCGGTGCCTGAATATTGCCGTCGTCGCGCAGTTCCTTCAGATAGTTACCAAACACGCCGGTGTGGTCCATCATCAGCTGCTCTTTAAAGCCCAGCTTCGCCAGATTATCAAACAGATAGCAGTTCGCATCGGTCGGCTTATAGAGGTCGCTGTGCGAGGTCTGACCGCAGCTGGCGCGCAGCAGACGAATACCCGCCGGGCCGCTGTAGCCGGTAGCGGAGTTGTAGTTGTTCAGTACGATATCAAAGTGCTGCCACAGCGGATGGCTGCGCAGCTGAGAGACGTCCATATCCGACCAGGCGAGCGAACAGATATTCACCACCAGAATGTCGAACGGCTGCGAATCTGCCGGCAGGCTGTCGGGAAAATGGGTCACGCGCTTGCGTTCGCTGTCGTAAAAGCGGTTCAGCCAGGCGGTTAGATTGGCGCTGGTAGGCGGCGCCGATTGATCAAGACCGTCCGGCGCGCTGGCGGCCTGCGGCTGACCGGCGGCAGGGGTCTGATTCAGCACCACTTCCGGCGTGGCGGCTTTGGTTGGCAGCAGCGACAGCGCGGGGCCAGCGATAGTCAGCACGTTAAGCCAGATCAGCATCAGGGAGACCAGCACCGTCACGCGTATCCACTGCGAGATAAACAGATAGAGCACCAGCAGCGCAAAGGCGGCGCCGACCATCTGCCAGTTAATGAAGCGATTAACCAGATCGAGCAGGTAGGCGCCGGAGAAGCCCGCCACCTGGTTGCCCTGGCTAAGGATACTCTCTATGCCCGGCAGCCAGGTATCGTGCCAGAACAGGCCGAAGCCGATGGGAAGCGATATCCAGCTGCGAAGACGATGCAGGCGCGGCGAGGGCAGGGGGAACAACAGCCAGGCCAGGAATACCAGATTGCTCAGCGCGTGGAAATTGAGGTAGCCGTACCACAGCAGGCCGAACTTAAGCAGAAAATAGAAATTCCAGCCGCCCAGCCCGCGCCAGTAAGACCATAAGCGGGAAGAGTGAGCGGAAGTGGATTGATCGTTATTCATTAATGATTTGCATCCTTTTTCGAGGATTTACGCTGCCAGTGACCTTCAGACTTTAGCGCACGAGCGGGCAGCAGGCGATTCAACATGCCGTTCCAGCGACTCGGCAGCCATTGCCGATATAACGGCTTTAAAAACAATAAAATAACCAAAATTAAGAGCGCAATTTGCACCCAGTCCATCAGGTTCATCGGGTTTTACTCTCCGCCAGTAAAATGATGGGCTGCGGCGTGGGGCGCTCGCGGGTTTCAACCGGTTCCGCGGCGGGCTGCGTTGGCTGAAGCTCCGGTGTAATGTCCTGCAGCGCATTGGGCGTCAGGTTCTTTATATTATTGATTTCAGCCAGAATTTGATTGTCCTCAAACCATACCAGCCGGTTAGCGAAAAGCTCGTCATGCGGCAAAGAAAAGATAAATTTCAACGCCTTATCAAGATCGTTATAGCGGCAGGAGGAGAGAAAAAGAATGACGCGATCGTCCAGCACCGTGACCAGATCGCCGAAGCGGCGCGGTTTGCACAGGGTTAAAATCTGCTGCGGTTTGAGCTGCGGCACCGGGCGCAGCGCCACCAGCAAACCTTTATCGTTCTCTGGCAGTAGCGTATTGCCAATCAGCTGTCCTACCGCCTGACAGAAGGCGTCGAGACGCAGATAGCCTTTCTCCTGCAGTGGTTGCAGCGCGGCGGTCAACGCATCCAGGTTGGCAGGCACGCGGCGGTTGAATACCTGACCCTGCAGGCCTTCCAGCGTTGTCAGGAAGCGCGACATGGTGGCGCTGGTCGGCACAATGGCGCTGACGCCGCACGCCAGCAGCAGGCGCTCATCGCTGTAGCGCAGGCTGGTGCCCATCTCGCGCACCACGATTTTTAAGCCGTTGCCGCGCGCGCGGCGCAGGCTGTGCACCATTTTCGCCAGCTCGCCGATGTAGTCGCTGCGGGTCAGGCTGAAAACCACCGTCGCGGCGCTCGCCTGCTGCGCGCGGAAAAAGACCTGTTCATTATCATCAAAGAGCTGCCACTGACGGGAGAGCGGCGGCGCGCCCTCCAGCACTATTTTATCCGCAAGATAATGTTGCTCGTCGTTAAGGCTGAGCGGTTCCTGCTTTTCATTTTCATTTACGGCGTAAAAACGATCGTCTTTGCAGTCAAGCCGAATGGCGCGATCGGCGAGCAACCGATCGCCGGCGTACCACCAGTTAATTCGATATTGCCAGCTATCCTGTTGAAAAGTTAAATGAGCCACGCCGTCCAGCTGGCGAAAATAACGCTGAAGATTATTACGCAGGTTAATTATCGTTGCGCCTGACGTGACCATTAAAAGCGTCATCTGCTTTTTATTCAGCACCCGGCGCATACGCTTTATCCAGGAGGTTAACTCCGCGTCGTCAAGTTTATCCCACTGCGCCGCGCCGCTGTTAAAAATCACCAGGCCGTTTTTACTGCTGAGTTTACGGGTAAAGTCGCTCTCCAGACGCAGCAGGCTGCTTTTATTTTTAGGAAGAGAAAACAGTGGGATACGATCAGGCCCGCCTGCAGGGTCCGGCGTCAAAAGATCGCGTGGCTTTTCGTCTGCGCTGATAAGGGTGACGGATTGCTGTGCCGAGATGGCCTGGCGAATAAAAGCGCGCGCGTCTTCCTGACGCGCGCAGGTTACCCAATAACAGCCGGGCGTTTGCAATACCGTTAATTCAGGCTGAACCTGCAACAGCCCCAGCGCAAAGGAATTTTTCATATTGAATTCGCGATTTGTCCAGTCCAGGCTAGCTTATTATAGACGGGGCAGGATGAAACCAAAGAAATTTAAAAATACTTTATGGCTATGGCAAACGGGTTCGCATTGTTCTATCAACGCGTCGATTCAGGCGGAGCTCATTTAAATCCCGCGTAAATATAACCATTTTTTTATCCGTGGCGAAAAGTAATGAAAAATGAAAATGCTTATACTCTGGTCGCGTCAGACGGCCAACGTCAGGATGATATTAGCGCCTTGTGCGACGCTTTTTCTTTGCGAGCTTTTCGCTATATTGATATTGCCCGTGAAGAGCGTTTGACGAATATCGTGGCGCGCTGGCCGTTGTTAGCTGAAACGGCGGGCGACAGGCCGGGACGTACGCGCTAATGCCGCTGATCGCGCTGCAAGGCGTACGCGGTGGGACGGGCGCAACTTCGCTCTGCGCGGCGCTCGGCTGGGCGTTGACGGCCCTCGGAGAAAGCGTGCTGCTGATTGACGGCTCTCCGTCCAGCCAGCTTGGCGCGCACTTCAACCTGCCCGCGCTGCCGGAAAACGGCTGGATGCAGGCGCTGCGCCGCGGCGACGCCTGGCAGGCAGCCGCGCTGCGCTATCCTCATGGCCCTGATCTGCTGCCTCACGGCCCGCTTTCTCATCAGCAGGACTTCACTTTGCTGCGGCAGGAACCCGCGGCCGCCGCGCCGCTGCTTGATGCGCTGGCGGATCTGAATAGTCGCTATAAGTGGTTGATTTTTGACCTTCCCGCCGATTTGCTGCCCTGGCATGAAACGCTGTATGAGCGGCTCGACGGCGTGCTGCGCGTGTTAACGCCGGACGCCAACTGCCATCTGCGCCTCCATCAGCAGCGTTTTACGCCGCATACGCGCTTTATTATCAACCAGTTCAACGCCAACAGCCGCCTGCAGCAGGATCTGCATCAGCTGTGGGTCGCGTCACTGAATAACCTGATCCCGCTGCTAATCCACCGTGACGAAGCGCTGGCGGAAGCGCTGATGATGAAGCAGCCGGTAGGGGAGTACCGCCCGCACGCGCTGGTCAGCGAAGAGATCACCACGCTGGCGAACTGGCTACTGCTTCATCTGAACGGAGCGCGTCCATGAATCCGCTGCGCTGGCTGCTGACCGCGCCGGTCTGGCAGGCGCTGCGTTTGCGCTATACGACGGCGCGCGACAATGGAGCGTCCCGCTTCGCCAGCGGCCTGAATCTGCTCTGGTGTTCGCTGGGCTGGATGCTGCTGCGTTTTGAAACGCCGGGCTGGCAGCGCATTATTCAGGATCGCCGTCGTCTCTACCCGCATATCTCGCCGGAACGGCCGCGTCCGTTAGACATTCTGCGCTATCTGGTGCAGACGCTATGGCTGGTCGTTACCCTGCCGCAGGATGACAGCAGCCGCAGCGAACGGCAGCGCTTTAAAGCCTTCCAGCCGCTGTTTCGCTGGCGTCAGCGCGGTTATCAGTGGCTCGATGCGCTTTCCGCGCGCGTGCAGACAGGCAACGTCGACGAGCGCATTGAGCAGCGGCTGCAGCGGTTGTCGCCGTTGACGCGTCGCCTGATCTTTATCGGCGCGGCGCTGTTCGCCTCGCTGTTGGCGCTGCTTTGCATCAGCCAGCCGTTCGGGCTGATGACGCAGTTTATCTTTGTGGTGCTGCTCTGGTGCCTGGCGATGCTGGTACGGCGCGTGCCGGGCCGCTTCCCCACCATGATGCTGATTGTGCTGTCGCTGACCGTCTCCTGCCGCTATTTGTGGTGGCGTTATACCTCGACGTTAAACTGGGACGATCCGCTCAGCCTGGTGTTCGGCCTGCTGCTGATTGCCGCGGAAACCTACGCCTGGGTGGTGCTGGTGCTGGGCTATTTCCAGACGCTCTGGCCGCTTAACCGCCAGCCGGTTTCGATGCCGACAACGCTCGATCAGTGGCCGAGCGTCGATCTGCTGGTGCCGACCTACAATGAGCCGCTCAGCGTCGTTAAGCCGACCATCTATGCGGCGATGGGCATCGACTGGCCGAAAGACCGGCTCAATATCTTCCTGCTTGACGACGGCAGCCGCGAAGAGTTTCGCGAATTCGCCGCCAGCGTCGGCGTTAACTATGTGGTGCGTCCGACGCACGAACACGCTAAGGCGGGCAATATTAACCACGCGCTGAAAACGCGCTGCCGCAGCGACTTCGTGTCGATTTTCGACTGCGACCATGTGCCGACGCGCGCCTTCCTGCAGATGACTATCGGCTGGTTTATTAAGGACCCGAAGCTGGCGATGCTGCAGACGCCGCACCACTTCTTCTCGCCCGATCCCTTTGAGCGCAACCTGGGCCGCTTCCGCCGCACGCCGAACGAAGGCTCGCTGTTTTATGGCCTGGTGCAGGACGGCAACGATACCTGGGACGCCACCTTCTTCTGCGGCTCCTGCGCCGTACTGCGCCGCAGCGCGCTGGATGAGATCGGCGGCATTGCAGTGGAGACCGTTACCGAAGATGCGCACACGTCGCTGCGTCTGCACCGGCGCGGCTACGCCTCGGCCTATATCCGCATTCCTCAGGCGGCGGGGCTGGCGACTGAAAGCCTGTCGGCGCATATTGGCCAGCGCATCCGCTGGGCGCGCGGCATGGTGCAGATTTTCCGTCTTGATAACCCCTTATTCGGCAAGGGACTGAAGTGGGTGCAGCGCCTCTGCTACGCCAACGCCATGCTGCACTTTCTTTCCGGCATTCCGCGGCTGATCTTCCTGCTGGCACCGCTGGCGTTTCTGCTCTGCCACGCTTACATCATCTACGCCCCCGCGCTGGCGATCGCCATCTACGTCTTGCCGCATATGCTGCACACCAGCCTGACCAACTCGCGCATTCAGGGTCGCTGGCGTCACTCCTTCTGGAGCGAGGTGTATGAAACCGTACTGGCCTGGTATATCGCCCGACCGACCACCGTAGCTCTGTTTAACCCGCATAAGGGCAAATTCAACGTGACGGCGAAAGGCGGTCTGGTCGAGGAGCATCATCTCGACTGGGTGATCACTAAACCCTATATGTTCCTGGTGCTGCTCAACCTGGCGGGCGTCGCGATGGCGTTCTGGCGCATGCACAACGGCCCGGCCAATGAAGTGTTAACTGTATGGGTGAGCCTGGTCTGGGTCGTCTACAACATGGTGATCCTCGGTGGCGCGGTGGCAGTTTCCGTCGAGGCGCGGCAAATCCGCGAGGCGCACCGCGTGGAGATCGCCATGCCAGCCGCCATTGCGCGCGAAGACGGGCATATGCTGCCCTGTACGCTGCGCGACTACTCCGACGGCGGCGTCGGCGTCGAGCTGCGTGAGCCGAATGCGCTCAAGGAAGATGAAAAGGTCTGGCTGCTGCTGCGCCGCGGCCAGCAGGAGTTCAGCTTTCCCTGCCGCGTGCAGCGCGTTTTTGGCCTGCGCGCCGGTATTCGCCTGCATCAGCTTACGACCCAGCAGCATATCGAATTTATCCAGTGCACCTTCGCCCGCGCCGATACCTGGGCGCTGTGGCAGGACGGTTTCCCGGAAGATAAACCGGTGCAGAGCCTCGCCGACATTATGATCCTCGGCTTTAAAGGCTATCTGCGCCTGGCGGAATATGGTCCGCCGCAGTTACGTCGGCTGTTTAACCTGCTTACCGCTGGGGTGAGCTGGCTGGCCTCACTGTTGCCGCAGGGCATCGGACGTGGGCCCGCTTCAAAAAACGTATTGAGTTGATGATATGACGATGACGAGAGTAAACGGTTGGTTTACCGCCCTGCTGCTGGGCACCGCAACGCTGAGCTGCGCCGCTGCGCAGGACGCCGCGCCAGCGAACGTCGCTGATCCGGCGCCGGTTCAGGCCGCGCCGCAGGGCCCCGCCGCGCCGCTGCGCGACAGCCAGCTCGACTTTACCCAGCTGGCACCGCCGCCGGGCAGCATGACGCTACGCGGCACCCAGCCGAACGGTCAGATTGAGTTCGGCGTGCGCAGCGACGAGGTGGTGACGCGTGCGCTGCTTAACCTCAGCTACCGTCCCTCGCCCGCGCTGTTGCCGACGCTGTCACAGCTTAAGGTTTACCTCAACGATGAACTGATCGGCGTTATTACCGTGACGCCGGAGCAGCTCGGCAAAGAGAATCAAACCCAGCTGGCGATCGATCCGCGCTTTATCACCGACTTCAACCGCGTGCGCTTTGAGCTGGTTGGCCATTACGCCAACGTCTGCGAGAACCCGGCCAACAGCACCATCTGGCTCGATATCGGCAAAGAGAGCGGCATCGATTTAACGCTGCAAAAGCTGCCGTTGAAAAATGACCTGTCGCACTTCCCGGAGCCATTCTTCGACGCGCGCGACAAGCGTCCGCTGACGCTGCCGGTCGTCTTTGCCGCGCAGCCGGACGTGACGCAGCAGCGCGCCGCCGCGATACTCGCCTCCTGGTTCGGCAGCAAAGCCGCATGGCGCGGCCAGAACTTCCCGGTGCTCTACAATCAGCTGCCGCAGCAGCAGCATGCCATTGTCTTTGCTACCAATGACGCTCGCCCGGACTTTCTGAAAGATCTGCCGCCGGTGACTAAACCCACGGTGGAGATTGTCAGCCAGCCCGACAATCCTTACGAAAAGATGCTGCTGATTTTGGGGCGCAACGACCAGGATCTGCTGACGGCAGTGCAGGGCATCGCGCAGGGTGAACTACTGCTGCGCGGCGATACGTCCACCATCGACAGCGTGAAGCTGCTCGCGCCGCGCAAAGCCTACGACGCGCCGAACTGGGTGCGAACCGATCGACGCACCACATTCGCCGAACTGACGCAGTATGAGAACCAGCTGCAGTCCGACGGCCTGCAGCCGAATCCAGTCAGCCTGACGCTTAATCTGCCGCCCGACCTGTTTCTGGTGCGCGCGCGCGGCATCGATATGGATTTAAGCTATCGCTACACCGCGCCGTTCCAGGCAGACGGCTCGCGGCTAGCGGTCAACCTGAATAACCAGTTCATTCAGGACTACCCGCTGCCGCCGAAAAACACCGCCGGTCAGCAGCTGCTGCATATTCCGCTGGTTCAGGGATTGCAGGATAACAGCCGTCAGCTGACGATCCCGGCGCTGCGTCTCGGCGTGGTAAATCAGCTGCGCTTCGACTTCGACTATTCCAATACTTATATCGGCGGCACGTCCGACGGACGCTGCGAAACCGTTACGCCGGTCAGCCATCATGTAGTGGTGGATGAAAGTTCCAGCGTCGATTTCTCCGGCTACCGTCACTATATCGAAATGCCTTCACTGCGCGCCTGGTCTGGCGCGGGTTTCCCCTTCACGCGCTACGCCGATCTGGCGCAAACGCTGGTACTGGTGCAGCCGAAACCCGACGCGCAGCAGGTCGGCACGATGCTTAACGCGCTGGGTAATATCGGCGCGCAAACCGGCTATCCGGCGCTGCGGGTGCAGTTTACCGACGACTGGAGCAAGGCGAAGGATCAGGACGCCGATCTGCTGATGATCGGCGACATCCCGAAAGATCTCCAGGATGACCGCCGGATCAGCGCGCTGGTTGACGCCGCCGCAAGCTGGATCAACACGCCTGTGCGCCAGGCAGCCACCGATAACGGCAGCCTCAGCGACAGCGACCGCGCGGTAGAGAGCACCACCGCCATCGGTTCGCGCGGTGCGCTGGCGACGGTCATTGGCTTCCAGTCGCCGTTTAACGATCAGCGCAGCGTAGTCGCGCTGCTGGCGGACGGCACTCCGCGCGCCTGGCAGCTGCTGAACGATGCGCTGACCGACAGCGGCAAGCGCGGCGCGATTTTCGGCTCCGCCGCCATTATTCGCGAGTCGGGCGTTAACAGCCTGCGCGTCGGCGGTAACTATTTTGTCGGCCATCTGCCCTGGTGGGAGCGTTTATGGACAATGCTGGCGACGCATCCGTTCTGGCTGGCGCTCTGCGCGGTCTTTGTCGTGGTGCTGTTCGCGCTGATGACCTGGCGCCTGATGCGCATCATTACCCGCCGTCGTCTGCTTGATGATGAAGATGAATAAAGCTTACGCGCTACGGGCGAGTCTGCTGCTGAGCGGCGTGCTAGGCGCGCTGCCGGGACTGGCCGCGCCTGGCGCAGGCCCGGAGGTCTCGCCGGTGGACTGGCTGCTGACGCAGATCCGCACCGGTGAGTCGACCAACAAATATGATCTGGTACAGCAGTCGCTCTACCGGCTGGAGAAGATCGACCCCGATAATCCGCAGGTGCTGGCGGCGCGTCTGCGGCTGGCGCTGCATCAGGGTGACGTCGCCGCCGCACAGACGCTGCTGGATCAGTTGAAAAAAGTTGCGCCCGATTCGGCGGCGACGCGCGAATCCGCCGTGGGTCTGGCGCTGATGTCGTCTGAGGGACGGCAGAAGCTGCAGGAGGCGCGCCTGTTCGCCACCTCCGGCCGCCTGGCGGAAGCGAAAAGCGCCTACGACGCGCTGTTCAACGGCGTCTTTCCCGATGCGAATACCGCGCTGGAGTACTGGCGACTGCTGGCGCGCATACCGGGCCAGCAGGATGTCGCTTATCAGCAGCTACAGGCGCTGGAGCAGCGCTATCCCGGCAATATCGGCGTTGAGCTGCAAATCGCGCGCATGGCGTTCGATCGTCAGCAGACGGCGCAGGCGGTGGAGCAGCTGAAGCGACTGGCGAACAGCAATGGCGGACGCGACGCGGCGGCGGAACTCTGGCTGCAGCAGATCACCAATCAGCCGGTCAGCGACAGCAGCGTAGCGCAGCTGAAAGAGTACCTCTCCGTCTTTACCGAAGGCGACGCGCAGAAGCAGGGGCTGGACGCACTGGCGAAACAGCAGGCGCTGCTCGCCGATCCCGCTTATCGCGAACGTATGCGCGGACTGGCACTGGTGGACGCAGGCGGTGGCGCAGATGCCATCGAGACGCTGAACGCCGCGCTAAAGGCGAATCCCAACGATGCGGATCTGATGGGCGCAATGGGCCAGGCACAGGCGCGTGCCAACAATCGCGCCGCCGCTGTTCTCTGGCTGGAACGCGCGATTCAGGCAGGCCAGCAAAGCACGCAGGTAGGCAAGTGGCAGTCGCTGCTGCAAACCAACCGCTACTGGCAGGCCATTGACGAAGGCGATAAGGCGCTGGCGCAGCACGATCTCGACGGCGCAGAACGCCGCTATCACGACGCGCAGGCGCTGGATAACACCGACAGCTATGCGCTAATCGGCCTTGGGGACGTGGCGATGGCGCGCAACAATGCGCAGAGCGCCGAGCAGTTATGGCAGCGCGCGCTGCGCCTTGACGCCAGCAATACCACTGCGGTTCGCCGCCTGGCGGGACTCTATCAGACGCAGTCGCCAGCGCGCGCAATGCAGTTTATTAACGGCCTGCCTGCCGCGCAGCAGCGCGCGCTGGCCGATACCCTGCGCTCCCTGCGCAGCGACAGCCTGCGCGCCGAGGCCGACGCGCTGGCGCAGCAGAGCCGCTGGTCAGAGGCGGCGGATAAATATCGCCAGGCGCAGGCGCTGTCGCCGGACGACGTCTGGCTCAGCTATCGACTGGCTGGTGCGCTGCGCAACGGCGGCGCGCCGCAGCAGGCGGATGCCGTTATGGCGGCACTACAGCAGCAGCGTCCCCAGGATGCGAGCGCGCTCTATGCTTCGGCGCTTTATCTCTCCGGCAAGGATGACGACGAGGCGGCGCTGGCGGCGCTGCACCGTTTGCCGGAGGCGCAGTGGAACAGCAATATGCGCGAGCTGGCTGAACGCCTGGTGCAGAATAAGCTGTTCGCGCGTGCGGAGGCGTTACGCGCGGCAGGGCAGGAAAGAGAGGCCATTGCGCTGCTGCGTCAGCAGCCCGCCTCCAGCCGCCGCGATTTGACGCTGGCTGACTGGGCGCTGGCGCGCGGCGATGCGCAGGAGGCGCTTGATGGGTATCAGCAGGTGCTCGCGCGTGACGCCGACAACGGCGATGCGTCGCTCGGGCGTATCGAGGCGCTGGTGGCGCTGAACCGCACCAGCGAGGCGCGCGCGGCGCTAAAAGCACTGCCGCCCGCGCAGGCCAGCCTGAACGCCGACCGCCGCGTGGCGCTGGCGTGGCAGGCGACAGGCGACGTCACGCAGGCCGCCGCGCAGTTTGCGGGTCTGAAGCAGCGCGCCGCCTCGCAGCCGCCTTCGCAGGATAAGGCGCTGGTATTTCGCGATGCGGCGCGGCTTGAACGCACGCAGCAGCAGCCCGACGCCGCGCTGGCGGATTACCGGCAGGCGATGGTCGCCAGCGGTATCGGCGACGGCGAGAATATCAGCAGGCTGACGCGCAATAACGCGCAGGATGACTGGCTGAAGCGCAGCATTCGCAGCGACGCCGCCGATCTCTATCGCCAGCAGGACACCACGCTGATGCTGGAGCAGGATTATTCGCGTAACAAGGGCACCGGCGGCATTTCCGACTTTACCGCCCATACCACAATGCTGCAGGCGGAAACGCCGCTTGCCGACGGACGCGGCTTTGTACGACTCGATCGCGTTCAGGTGTCTGCAGGCACGTTCTCTACCAGCAACGGCAGTTTTGACGAGACGTTCGGCAGCTGCGACGATGCGAACTCAGGCGGCTGCAGCCGCTACGCCAGCCAGCGCGACGAAGGCACCGCGCTGGGGGTCGGCTGGCGCAACGACGTCTGGTCGGCGGATCTCGGCACGACGCCGCTCGGCTTTGAGGTCACTAACTGGGTAGGTGGGGTAAGCTGGAGAACCGACGTAAAAGAGGTCGGCGTGACGCTCACCGCCTCGCGGCGGCCTGTTTCCAGTTCGCTGCTCGCCTTTGCGGGCGCGCGCGACCCGGCGGCTAACGGCGGCAAAACCTGGGGCGGCGTGGTGGCTACCGGCGGCAGCGTCGGGCTGAGCTACGATCGCGGCGGCGCGCATGGCGTCTGGGCCGATATCAGCGCGCATCAGATCACCGGCGAGAACGTCGCGGACAACAGCCGCGAGCGCCTGATGGCGGGCTACTACTACAAGCTGATCAATACCGATAACCAGCGCGCCACCGTGGGATTCAACTCCATGCTGTGGCATTACCAGAAAGATCTCAGCGATTACACCTTCGGCCAGGGCGGTTACTACAGCCCGCAAGAGTATCTGTCGTTTTCCGTACCGGTCACCTGGCGGCAGCGTACCGAAAACTGGTCGTTCGATCTGGGCGGCTCGGTCTCCTGGTCGCATTCGAAAACAGACGTGCAGCAGCGTTATCCGGTGAATCCGGGCTTTACGCTGGCAAGCAATCCCACCTCGTCAAGCAGCAGCGGAGGCGGCGTCGGCTATACTTTACGGGCCGTTGTCGAGCGCCGCATTACACCGCACTGGTTTATCGGCGCAGGAGTGGATATTCAACAGGCGAAGGACTATACCCCGAGCCACGGGCTGCTCTATGTGCGCTACTCCGCCGCCGGCTGGGATGGCGATCTCGATATGCCGCCAGAGCCGCTTACCCCTTACGCAGATTTCAAATAACCGTCGGGTCGTGTAAAACTCGGACTCTGGCAGGCAGTAAAAAAAGTGAGTTCCAGGATATACTTGCTGCGCATTTTCCTGTCTGATAGCTGTGCTTTTTAGCCTGGAGAAGATTTTGCGCGTCAGCCGTTCACTTACGATAAAGCAAATGGCGACGGTATCTGCGGTGGCGCTGATAACCGTCTCTGTCTTTATCGTCATTCAACTGTTTCATTTTGTGCAACAGCGCAGGATCGACTACGCCCAGCAGATGGAGAATATTGCGCATACCGTACGGCAACCGCTCTCCGAGGCGGTGCTGAAAGCGGATATCGCCCAGGCCGAGCGCATTCTGCAAACCCTGAAGCCTGCTGGCGTCCTTTCGCGTGCCGACGTGGTTCTGCCTAACGCCTTTCAGGCGCTGCACGCCAGCTTCGAAAATGAAAAGCCGATCCCGCTGCTGATTACTCGCCTGTTCGAACTGCCGGTGCAGATCACTGTGCCGCTCTATTCGGTCGAGAGTAGCGCTTCGCCCAAGCCGCTCGCCTATCTGGTGCTGCAGGCCAACTCCACGCGCGTTTACCAGTTTATCCTCAGCACCGTCTCTACCATGGTCACCACCTATCTGCTGCTGGCGCTTATTCTGTCGGTGGCGATCAGCTGGTGCATCAACCGGCTGGTGGTCCATCCGCTGCGCAATATCTCGCGCGAGCTGCAGGAATTGCCGCCGCAGGCGATCCTCACCCACAAGCTGACGCTGCCCACCAGCCACCGCGACGATGAGATCGGCATGCTGATCCGCAGCTATAACCGCAATCAGCAGGTGCTGGAGTCGGTGCATGATGAGATGAGTCGGCTGACCACCCACTACGCCGTGACCGATTTGCCCAACCGCGCGCTTTTCCTGGCGCTGGTCGATCAGCATCTTCGCAGCCACAGCAAAGGGTTTGGGTTGATGGTAATCCGCATCGAAACGCTGCAGGAAGCCAACGGCGTACTGAGCGACGAGCAGCGCGACACCCTGATGCTGACGCTGGTCGAGAAGATACGCAGCACCATCGACGACCATACGCTGCTGGCGCAAACCGGGCCGAGCGACTTCGCGCTGCTGATGAAGCGCGCCAGTACGCCGTTTCGCGCGATGCGCCTGGCGCGCAATCTGATGATCCGCCTTAACCAGCCGGTGACGCTGCATCAGCTCCAGCTGCGGCCCAATACCAGCATCGGCCTTGCGCTGTATGACGAAGAGCACCTCTCCGCCAACGAGCAGCTCGATCGCGCTACCTCGGCGATGATGTCAGCGCGTCATTTAGGTAAAAACCAGATCCTCTTTTTCGATGCGGCGCTTACCGAGCGCGCGCAAAAGCGCCTGACGCAGGAGCATGACATTCTGCAGGGTTTGCAGGATGAGCAGTTCCGGCTGTTTCTTCAGCCGCAGATCAATATGCAAACCGGCGAGCTGGCGGGTGCGGAGGCGCTGCTGCGTATGCGCATGCCGGACGGCAGCTACGGCCTTTCGGAAGAGTTTATCGCCAGCGCGGAGGAGATCGGCGTCATTGCCGCCATCGGGCGCTGGGTGTTTGAAGAGGCGTGCCGCATTCTCGCTGGCTGGCAGAAGCGCGGCATCTTCATCCCGCTCAGCGTTAATATTTCCGCCGTACAGCTGCGTGACGCCAGCATGGTGAATCATCTGCAGGGGTTGCTGCAGCGTCACCAGATTGCGCCCGGCAGTTTTGTGCTGGAGATTACCGAAACCGCGCAGATTGGCGATGCCGAAGTAGCGATGGCGCTGCTGCGCTCTTTGCAGACGGTGGGCGTCGCGGTCGCGCTGGACGATTTCGGCATGGGCTACTCCAATCTCAACTACCTGCATCAGTTCAAGTCGCTGCCGGTCAACAAGCTGAAGATGGATCGCAGCTTCGTCGCCGCGCTGCCGGATGACGACACCATGGTGCGCATCGTGGCGGCCATCGCTGAAATCATCGATCTTGACGTTATCGCCGAAGGGGTCGAAACCGCAGAGCAGCGCGACTGGCTGCTGGCGCGCGGTATTCATATCGGCCAGGGCTATCTCTATGCCGAAGCGCTGCCGCTGGAGCGGTTTACACAAGCCTGGCTGCCCGCCCTCGCTTCTGACCAGTAACAGGGCAGAAGCGTCATCAGTGAATGCCTGCTCCTGTCCTTCCTCCCTGCCAGCGCAGCGGGGCGCTCTGCGCGTCACTCCTTTTAACCGAAAAGTTTTAACAACCTGATCCGTTGATTTCCCGCGTTTATTAGTTACAAAAGGTCTTGCTGAAGCGTTTCAGTTCATAGTTGCGTTTTCAGAAAACCCTCGGCCTTTGTAGGCCTGTATTAATCCCGTTAACAGGGTGTTATTTTTTGCCAACCGCCAGCGCCGGGGAGCGCTTTACTTGCGGACACACTAAAACGACAACCTCACAACCCTGTTGTAGTGGACACATCTTATGAAAACTTCACTGTTTAAAAGCCTCTATTTTCAGGTGCTGTTAGCCATCGGCATCGGTGTTCTGTTAGGCCATTTCTACCCAGAGCTAGGCACGCAAATGAAGCCGCTGGGAGATGGCTTCGTCAAACTGATCAAGATGATCATCGCGCCCGTGATTTTCTGTACGGTCGTGACCGGTATCGCCGGCATGGAAAGCATGAAGGCAGTAGGGCGCACAGGCGCCGTCGCGCTGCTCTATTTTGAAATCGTCAGCACTATCGCGCTGATTATCGGTCTGGTGGTGGTTAACGTACTGCAGCCGGGCGTGGGCATGAATGTCGATCCGGCGACGCTGGATGCGAAAGCGGTCGCGGTCTATGCCCAGCAGGCGGAGCAGCAGGGCGTGGTCGCCTTCCTGCTGGACGTGATCCCAGGCAGCGTCATCGGCGCCTTCGCCAGCGGCAATATCCTGCAGGTGCTGCTGTTTGCGATTCTGTTCGGCTTCGCGCTGCATCGTCTCGGCAGTGCCGGCACGCTGATCTTTAACGTGATTGAGAGCTTTTCGAAGGTTATCTTCGGCATCATCAATATGATCATGCGCCTTGCCCCAATCGGTGCGTTCGGTGCCATGGCCTTTACCATCGGTAAATATGGCGTCGGTTCTCTGGTGCAGCTCGGCCAGCTGATTGTCTGTTTCTATATTACCTGTGTGCTGTTTGTGGTGGTGGTGCTGGGGATTATCGCGCGCGTCACCGGATTCAATATCTTCCGCTTCGTCGCCTATATCAAAGAAGAGCTGCTGATTGTGCTTGGTACCTCTTCGTCTGAATCCGCGCTGCCGCGTATGCTGGATAAGATGGAGAAACTGGGCTGTAAAAAGTCGGTTGTGGGGCTGGTGATTCCGACCGGCTACTCGTTTAACCTTGACGGCACCTCGATTTACCTGACCATGGCGGCGGTATTTATCGCCCAGGCCACCAACGCGCATATGGATATCTTCCATCAGATCACCCTGCTGGTGGTGCTGCTGCTCTCCTCGAAGGGCGCGGCGGGCGTGACCGGCAGCGGCTTTATCGTGCTGGCGGCGACGCTGTCGGCGGTAGGCCATCTGCCGGTAGCGGGTCTGGCGCTCATCCTCGGCATCGACCGCTTTATGTCTGAAGCGCGCGCGCTGACTAACCTGGTCGGCAACGGCGTGGCGACGGTAGTGGTGGCGAAGTGGGTCGGCCAGCTGGATGAAAACCAGTTAAAGGCGACGCTTTCCGGCAATGCAAAGGCGAAAAAAGTGCCGGAAACCTCCGTATAACTACTGCTTTTTAGCAAAAACCCTCTAAATGCCCGCTGTTGCTTGCCCTGACAGCGGGCATTTGCATAATAATGCCCACTTATTTTTTTCATGGTTTTTCACTTCGTTGCGCGACATCCTGGCCTTCACGTGGTCAAAGACTCTGTTGTCGAAAAACGACGCGGCTAAAAAGAGAAAAACTCACCGCGTATTACAACGGCGAAACGTGCCAGTGATAACGACTTTTAGATTAGAGGTTCACATGCAGGGCACCAGAATTCGGCTTTTGGTTGGGGGGTTAGCGTGGGTGGCCGCCAGTTTTGGCGCTTATGCCGAAACGCTGCAGCCCGATCCTGCCTGGCAGGAAGGGAAACTGGATAACGGATTGAGCTGGCAGCTGCTGACTACGCCGCAGCGCCCCAGCGATCGCATTGAACTGCGCATGGTGGTGAATACCGGATCGCTGGTGGAAACCACTCAGCAGAGCGGCTTCAGTCATCTTCTGCCGCGTCTGGCGATGGTGCACAACGCCGCGCTCGACACCAACCAGCAGCGCGCGCTGTGGCAGCAGGCGATGGATCCGCAGCATCCGCTGCCGCCTGCGATCGTCTCTTACGACTTTACCCAGTATAACCTTAGCCTGCCCAATAACCGCCCGGAGCTGCTGAAAGAAGCGCTCAACTGGCTGGCGGCGACGGCGGGCAAGATGTCCATTAACGAGCAGGTGGTCAGCACCGCGCTGAGCGCCTCCGATCCCACCGCGACCTGGCCTGCCAGTACCCAGGACGTCTGGTGGCGCTACCGCCTGAAAGGCTCAACGCTGCTGGCGCACGATCCCGCCGAGCAGCCGCGCGCGCCCGTCGACCTGAACGCGCTGAACGATTTCTACCAGCAGTGGTACACGCCGGATGCCATGACGCTCTATGTCGTCGGCAACGTTGAGAGCCGCAGCCTGGCAGAGCAGATCAATAAAGCCTTCTCCTCGCTGAAAGGCAAGCGCAGCACGCCCGCGCCGCTGCCAACCCTGTCGCCGCTGCCGCATCAGCCGATCAATCTGGTCAATAGCGCAATAAGCCAGGACAGGCTGGCGCTGGTATGGGATACCCCCTGGCAGCCGATTCGCGATTCGCAAAATCTGCAGCGCTACTGGCAGAGCGATCTGGCGCGCGAGGCGCTGTTCTGGCATCTGCAGCGCACGCTGGGCGACAGCAAAACGCAAAATCTGCAGGTCGGTTTCGACTGCCGCGTGCTCTACCAGCGCGCTCAGTGCTCGGTTAATCTCGACGCGCGCAACGACGCTCTGGAGCCGGGCCTGACTATGGTGGCGCGCGAGCTGGCCGAAGTACGCGACAAAGGGCTGCCGCAGGAGGAGTTTGATGCGCTGATGGCGCAGAAGCTGCTGGAGCTGAACAAGCTGTTCGCTACCTATGCGCGCACCGATACCGACGTGCTGATGAGCCAGCGTCTGCGTTCGCAGCAGAATGCCGTGGTGGATATCGCGCCTGAGCAGTATCAGAAACTGCGTCAGGCGTTTCTGAGCGGCCTGACGCGCGATCAGCTGAATCAGGAGCTGCGGCAGCAGCTGTCGCAGGAGCTAACCATGGTGCTGATGCAGCCGGAAGGCGAAGCGGAGACTAACGTCAAAAGCCTGCAGGCCATCTGGGATAAGGTGATGGCGCCGCCAGCGGCAGCTGACGCCGCGCCGCAGGAGAGCAGCGCCAGCGACAGCGCGCCGCCTTCCTCCTGATCCCTCAGGTCTTCGCCCTGAGCCACTCGGTCACCAGCATCGGCCAGCTGGCAAGGGGCAGATCTGCTACGCCGCGGATGCCGAATCCGTGGCCGCCTTTCTGATAGAAGTGCAGCTCTGCGGGCACCTTATGTTCGCGGAGCGCGCTGAAAAACGCCATGCTGTTATTCACCGAGACCGTTTCATCATCCGCCGCGTGGATCAGCAGCGTTGGCGGAGTCTGCGCATGCACGCGCGTCTCCAGCGAATAGGCTTCGATGGTTTTCTCATCGGGCCAGGCGCCGAGCAGGCGCGTGCGCGAACTCTCATGCGCAATGCCGTCGCGCATACTGATCACCGGATAGACCAGCACCATCGCGTCCGGACGCGGCGAGAAGTTATCCGCGCCGTCCTGTACCGGATAGATTTTCTCGGCAAAGCGCGTTCCCAGGCTGGCGGCGACATGGCCGCCCGCCGAGAAGCCCGTCATAACGATATATTTTCCGTTCAGACCACGCTGGGCGCGTTCGCGCAGCACGCGCACCGCACGCTGTGCATCCGCCAGCGGCGCGTCCGGGCCTTCGTGATGGCCGTCGTAGGGCAGGCGATAGGTCATGACCGCAAGGGTATAGCCCATCGCGGTAAAAAACGTCGCCAGCGCGCTGCCTTCGCGGTCGATAAGCACGCGCTGATAGCCACCGCCCGGCGCGACCAGCAGCGTAATGCCGTTAGACTCTTCGGGATGCCAGATGGCGATCTCCGGGCAGCGCACGCCCGTGGCGGCGCGATCGTAAGGCTCATACTCTTTCGCCAGATCGACAATCTGCGGCTGCGCGCGCGAATCGC
>NZ_DJDN01000066.1:0-114665 GCF_002431095.1 Pantoea sp. UBA5923
CAGGCCTTTTATTTCACAGGGGTAATATTAGCCCTGTGAAATAAAAGGCCTGATATTATGATAGCGGCAGTTGTTTGATGGATATGCATCCACATATTCGCCGACATCAGGGAAAACTCAAAATAATTTAGCTTCGCGATAATAACGATAATATATTTTTGCCACTCCGCTGCTGGCCTGACCGCTTCACACCGCACTGACTCAACACCCTGTTTACAAGGCCGCGCTTTGCGCGGCCTTTTCCTTTGCTTCAGCAGCGTACGGACCGCGCGCGGCTCAGAAAAGGCTGGTCTGAAAAAAAATTTTCTTTTAACCCTTGATGCGCTTCGAAGCGGCCCCATTTAGTTGTCATCGAGCGTTGTGAGCCCGGAAAAAAAAGCGAGTCACGGCGGTTGAAAGCCAACAAAGCGACCGCATTAAGGGGTCACAACCCAAATTGACAAAGAATTTAAGTGGGAGACGTTTAGATGGGTAAGATTATTGGTATTGACCTGGGTACAACCAACTCTTGTGTTGCGATCATGGACGGCGCGAAAGCGCGCGTGCTGGAGAACGCCGAGGGCGATCGTACCACGCCTTCAATCATTGCTTATACGCAGGATGGCGAAACTCTGGTGGGCCAACCGGCTAAACGTCAGGCGGTGACCAACCCACAGAACACGCTGTTCGCTATCAAGCGTCTGATCGGCCGTCGTTTCCAGGACGAAGAAGTGCAGCGTGATATCAAAATCATGCCGTACAAAATCACCTCTTCAGACAATGGCGATGCTTGGCTGGAAGTAAAAGGTCAGAAAATGGCGCCGCCGCAGATCTCTGCGGAAGTGCTGAAGAAAATGAAAAAGACCGCAGAAGACTATCTTGGCGAGCCGGTCACCGAAGCCGTTATTACCGTTCCGGCCTACTTTAACGATGCGCAGCGTCAGGCGACAAAAGACGCCGGCCGTATCGCAGGTCTGGAAGTAAAACGCATTATCAACGAACCGACCGCAGCGGCACTGGCCTACGGCCTGGATAAAGGTCAGGGCAACCGCACCATCGCGGTATACGACCTGGGCGGCGGTACGTTCGATATCTCTATTATCGAAATCGACGAAGTTGATGGCGAAAAAACCTTCGAAGTGCTGGCGACCAACGGTGATACCCACCTGGGTGGTGAAGACTTCGACAGCCGTCTGATCAACTATCTGGTAGCGGAATTCAAGAAAGATCAGGGCATCGATCTGCACAACGATCCGCTGGCAATGCAGCGTCTGAAAGAAGCCGCAGAGAAAGCGAAAATCGAGCTCTCTTCCGCGCAGCAGACCGACGTTAACCTGCCGTACATCACGGCGGACGCAACGGGTCCGAAACACCTGAACATCAAAGTGACCCGCGCTAAGCTGGAGTCGCTGGTAGAAGATCTGGTCAGTCGTTCTATCGAACCGCTGAAAGTCGCGCTGCAGGATGCGGGACTCTCTGTTTCCGACATCAATGACGTTATCCTGGTCGGCGGTCAGACGCGTATGCCGATGGTGCAGGCGAAAGTAGCGGAGTTCTTCGGTAAAGAGCCGCGTAAAGACGTTAACCCGGATGAAGCGGTCGCCGTAGGCGCTGCGGTACAGGGCGGCGTGCTGGCGGGCGACGTAAAAGACGTACTGCTGCTGGACGTAACCCCGCTGTCGCTGGGTATCGAAACCATGGGCGGCGTGATGACTTCGCTGATCAGCAAGAACACCACCATTCCGACCAAACACAGCCAGGTGTTCTCAACCGCTGAAGACAACCAGTCTGCCGTGACCATTCACGTGCTGCAGGGCGAGCGTAAGCGTTCAAGCGATAACAAATCGCTGGGCCAGTTCAACCTGGACGGCATTCAGCCGGCACCGCGTGGTATGCCGCAGATTGAAGTCACCTTCGATATCGATGCGGACGGCATCCTGCACGTCTCAGCGAAAGACAAGAACAGCGGTAAAGAGCAGAAGATCACCATCAAAGCTTCTTCCGGCCTGAACGAGGAAGAGATCGAAAAAATGGTTCGCGATGCAGAAGCGAACGCTGAATCGGATCGCAAGTTCGAAGAGCTGGTACAGACCCGCAACCAGGGCGACCAGATTGCGCACAGCACGCGTAAGCAGCTGGATGAAGCGGGCGATAAACTCTCCGCTGACGATAAAGCGCCAATCGAGTCCGCGCTGAGCGAGCTGGAAACAGCGCTGAAAGGCGAAGACAAAGAGGCGATCGACGCTAAGATGCAGGCGCTGATGCAGGTTTCCAGCAAGCTGATGGAAGCGGCGCAGCAGCAGTCACAGGCGGGCGGCGCGGATGCAGCCGACGCTTCTGCGAAGAAAGATGACGACGTGGTCGACGCTGAATTCGAAGAAGTGAAAGACAACAAAAAATAATTGCCCCTGACCGGGCGCGACGGTTGGCCTGACAGCCGTTGAAACCAGCACGGGCGTAGGAGTTCTCTCGACGCCCGTGCGAGCATGTTAAGGGCTAAAAATGGCGAAGAGTGACTACTACGAGATTTTAGGCGTCTCCAAATCCGCGGACGAACGTGAAATTAAAAAGGCGTACAAACGCCTGGCGATGAAGTTTCACCCCGATCGCAATCCGGGTGATAAAGAGGCTGAAGCCAAATTTAAAGAGGTCAAGGAAGCCTACGAAATCCTGACTGACGCGCAGAAGCGCGCGGCATACGATCAGTACGGCCATGCGGCGTTTGAACAGGGCGGCATGGGCGGCGGTGGATTCGGCGGCGGCGGCTTCGGCGGCGGCGCGGACTTCAGCGATATCTTTGGCGACGTCTTCGGCGACATCTTTGGCGGCGGTCGTCGTCAGCGCGCAGCGCGCGGCGCCGATTTACGCTACAACATGGAGCTGACGCTGGAAGAAGCGGTGCGCGGCGTGACCAAAGAGATCCGCATCCCAACGCTGCAGGAGTGTGACGTCTGCCACGGCAGCGGGGCGAAAGCGGGAACTCAGCCGCAAACCTGTCCGACCTGTCATGGCGCAGGCCAGGTGCAGATGCGTCAGGGCTTCTTTACCGTACAGCAGGCCTGTCCGACCTGTCACGGTCGCGGTTCGGTGATTAAAGATCCGTGTAACGCCTGTCACGGCCACGGTCGCGTCGAGAAATCGAAAACCCTGTCGGTGAAAATCCCCGCAGGCGTCGATACCGGCGACCGCATCCGCCTGAGTGGCGAAGGCGAAGCCGGAGAGCAGGGCGCGCCAGCAGGCGATCTCTACGTTCAGGTTTCGGTGAAGAAACACCCAATTTTCGAGCGTGAAGATAACAACCTTTACTGCGAAGTGCCGATTAACTTTGCTATGGCGGCGCTGGGCGGTGAAATCGAAGTGCCGACGCTGGATGGCCGCGTGAAGCTGAAAGTCCCGGCGGAAACCCAGACCGGCAAGCTGTTCCGCATGCGCGGCAAAGGGGTGAAATCGGTACGCGGCGGCGCGGTCGGCGATCTGCTGTGTCGTGTCGTGGTGGAAACGCCGGTTAATCTGAATGAAAAGCAGAAAAAGCTGCTGCGCGATCTGGAAGAGAGTTTCGGCGGCCCGACCGGCGAGAACAACAGCCCGCGTTCAAAAAGCTTTTTCGACGGCGTGAAGAAGTTTTTTGACGACCTGACCCGCTAAACCGCACTCAGTGAAAATGAAGCCAGCGCTCTGTCGCTGGCTTTTTTTTGCCCCACGTTACGCGATTAACCCATGCCTGATAATAAAGCGCGATTACAACCTGTTATTATTATGACTCTGTACGTTTTTTATTTTCTGGGAAGGATGATTTGTGAATATCGGGCTTAAAAAATTGCTTAATAATGACGCCACCAGCGGCGTCGTGCTGATTCTGGCGGCTGCGCTGGCGATGTTTCTGGCGAACAGCGCCGCTACGCAGCAGGCTTATCAAAACCTGCTGGCCGTACCGGTGGAGTTCCGCTTTGGCTCGCTCGATATCAGCAAGAACCTGCTGCTGTGGATCAATGACGCGCTGATGGCGATCTTCTTTCTGCTGGTCGGCTTAGAGGTGAAGCGAGAAATGGTGATGGGCGCGCTGGCGAAGCGCGAGCAGGCGGTTTTCCCGCTGATCGCTGCGCTGGGCGGCATGCTGGTGCCGGGCCTGCTGTTTCTGGCGTTTAACGGCGCAGATGACGCCACGCGCAGCGGCTGGGCGATTCCTACCGCCACCGATATCGCTTTTGCGCTGGGTATCCTCGCGCTGCTGGGTAGCCGCGTGCCGCCAGCGCTAAAAATCTTCCTGATGGCGCTGGCGATTATCGACGATCTCGGCGCGATTGTGATTATTGCGCTCTTCTACACCAGCGATATGTCGATGACGGCGCTGGGCGTCGCCGCGGTGGCAATTGTGGTGCTGGCGGCGATGAACCTGCTCAACGTGCGCAATACCGGGCTCTATCTGCTGGTCGGCATGGTGCTGTGGACCGCCGTACTGAAGTCGGGCGTTCATGCGACGCTGGCGGGCGTCGTGGTGGGCTTCCTGATCCCGCTGAAAAAGGAGGAAGGGCACTCACCGGCTATTCATCTTGAGCATGCGCTGCATCCCTGGGTGCGCTGGCTGATCCTGCCGCTGTTCGCCTTCGCCAACGCGGGCGTGTCGCTGGATGGCGTTCACGCAGGGGATATCGTCTCGCTGCTGCCGTTGGGAATTATGGCGGGACTGCTGATTGGTAAACCCGCAGGCATTACGCTCTTCTGCTGGCTGGCGGTAAAATTCAGGCTGGCGTCGCTGCCGAAAAACACCAACCTCACGGATATCGCCGCGGTCGGCGTGCTGTGCGGCATCGGTTTTACTATGTCGATTTTTATCGCCTCGCTGGCCTATGGCGAGAGCAATCCGCAGCTGATCACGCTGGCGAAGCTGGGTATTTTGCTGGGGTCGATTCTGTCGGCGGTAGCGGGCTATCTGATTCTGAGGCTGCGTCTGGCGCAACGCGCTGCTTAATTGAGACGAAAAAAAACCGGCTAAGCGCCGGTTCTTTTTACAAAGCGATAAACAAAGGCTTACGCCATTTTGTTGATCTGAGCAGTCAGGTTAGCTTTATGACGTGCAGCTTTGTTTTTGTGGATCAGACCTTTAGCAGCCTGACGGTCCACGATCGGTTGCATTTCGTTAAATGCGTTCTGCGCAGCAGCTTTGTCGCCAGCTGCGATCGCCGCGTATACTTTCTTAACGAAAGTACGCATCATAGAACGACGGCTCGCGTTATGCTTGCGACGTTTTTCAGATGTTACGGCGCGTTTCTTAGCTGATTTGATATTAGCCAAGGTCCAACTCCCAAATGTGTTCTATATGGACAAATCAAAGGCCGAGGACTATGCCTTTTGAGCCTTCTTTTGTCAATGGATTTGTGCAAATAAGCGTCGTTTTACAAACCACGCCCGGTTACGTAATTGATGGCGCAAGATTCTACCAGCTTCCCCTCTCTGAATACAGCCTTTCCCAACAAAATTCTCTGAGGGGAGGGCGACGCGCGCCAGGCCCGGAGAAATGGCGCGTTCTGCCCAGGAAAGGTGGCGTTGACGGGTTAACCTTCGCCGGTTTCAAGGGTATAATCCGCCGATTTCCACCGGTTTGAGTCAGCCATGAAGTTTATCCGCGGTATTCATAGTTTAAACGAGCAGCATCGCGGCTGCGTCCTGACCATTGGTAACTTCGACGGCGTGCATCGCGGCCATCAGGCGCTGATGGCGCGCCTGTGCGAAGAGGGACGAAAACGCCAGCTCCCGGTGATGGTGATGCTGTTTGAGCCGCAGCCGCTTGAGCTGTTTGCCGGAGACAAAGCGCCGGCGCGTCTGACGCGCCTGCGGGAGAAGCTCAAATTCCTGGCGGAGGCGGGGGTCGATCGCGTGCTCTGCGTACGCTTTGACCGTCGCTTCGCCGCGCAGTCGGCGCAGTGTTTTATCACCGATCTGCTGGTGGATAAGCTGGGCGTCAGGTACCTGGCGGTGGGGGATGATTTCCGCTTTGGCGCTGGTCGTCAGGGCGATTTCCTGTTATTACAGAAAGCCGGTGCCGAATACGGCTTTGATGTCGTCAGCACCGAAACCTTCTGCGACGGCGGCAAGCGTATCAGCAGCACCGCCGTACGTCAGGCGCTGGCCGCTGACGATTTAGCGCTGGCGCAAACGCTGCTGGGCCATCCCTTCAGTATCTCTGGCCGCGTCGTGCACGGCGATGCACTGGGACGCACCATCGGTTTTCCCACCGCGAATATCCCGTTACGCCGCGTTGTCTCGCCGGTGAAAGGCGTTTATGCGGTGGAGGTGCTCGGCCTGGGCGCGCCCGTTCCCGGCGTCGCTAATATCGGCACGCGTCCCACGGTAAAAGGATTGCGTCAGCAGCTTGAAGTTCACCTGCTTGACATCAATATCAATCTGTACGGAAAGCACATTGATGTGGTGCTGAAGCATAAGATACGTAACGAGCAGCGCTTTGCCTCACTGGAGGCGTTGAAAGAACAAATTGCGAAAGATGTGGTAACCGCCCGGCGCTTCTTTGGGCTTTAACCCCGCAAAATACGGAAACGAGAATCTGATGAGTGACTATAAATCTACCCTGAATTTGCCCGAAACGGGGTTCCCGATGCGCGGCGATCTTGCCAAACGCGAGCCGGGAATGCTGCAACGCTGGTATGATGACAACCTGTACGGCATCATCCGCGAAGCCAAAAAAGGGAAAAAAACCTTTATCCTGCATGACGGCCCTCCCTATGCGAACGGCAGCATTCATATTGGTCACTCAGTTAACAAGATTCTGAAAGACATTATCGTTAAGTCGAAAGGCATGGCGGGCTACGATTCGCCTTACGTGCCGGGCTGGGACTGCCACGGTCTGCCGATCGAGCATAAGGTCGAGCAGATGATCGGCAAGCCGGGCGAGAAAGTCACGCCGGCCGAATTCCGCGAAGCGTGCCGCAAATATGCCGCCGAGCAGGTAGAAGGGCAGAAAGCGGACTTTATCCGTCTCGGCGTGCTGGGTGACTGGGAGCGTCCTTACCTGACGATGAACTTCCAGACCGAAGCCAACATCATTCGCGCGCTGGGCAAGATCATCGGCAATGGCCATCTGCATAAAGGCGCCAAGCCGGTGCACTGGTGTCTGGACTGCCGTTCTGCGCTGGCGGAAGCGGAAGTCGAATACTATGACAAAACTTCGCCTTCTATCGACGTGATGTTCAACGCGGTGGATCGCGACGCGGTACGCGCTAAATTTGGCGATGCGCCGGTGAACGGCCCGATCTCGCTGGTGATCTGGACCACCACGCCCTGGACCATGCCGGCTAACCGCGCCATCTCGCTGCATCCGGAGTTCGATTATCAGCTGGTGCAGATCGACGGGCGCGCGCTGATCCTCGCGAAAGATCTGACCGAGAGCGTGCTGAAGCGCGCAGGCGTCACCGAGTGGACTGTGCTGGGCGAATGCAAAGGCGCGGCGCTGGAGCGTCTCACCTTCCAGCATCCTTTCCTGGTGAACATTCAGTCACCGGTAGTGCTGGGCGAGCACGTTACGCTCGACGCCGGTACCGGCGCCGTACATACCGCGCCGGGCCACGGCCCGGACGACTATGTTATCGGCCAGAAATATGGCATCGAGGTGGCGAACCCGGTGGGGCCGGACGGCACCTATCTGCCGGGCACCTATCCGACGCTCGACGGCCTGAATGTATTCAAGGCTAACGACGTTATCGTTGAGCTGCTGAAAGAGAAAGGCGCGCTGCTGCATGTAGAAAAACTGCTGCACAGCTACCCGCACTGCTGGCGTCACAAAACGCCGATTATCTTCCGCGCGACGCCGCAGTGGTTTATCAGCATGGATCAGAAAGGGCTGCGCGCGCAGTCGCTGAAAGAGATCAAAGGCGTTCAGTGGATCCCGGACTGGGGCCAGGCGCGCATCGAAGCGATGGTAGCAAACCGTCCTGACTGGTGTATCTCTCGTCAGCGCACCTGGGGCGTGCCGATGGCGCTGTTCGTGCATAAAGAGACCGAGCAGCTGCATCCCGATACGCTGGCGCTGATGGAGAAAGTCGCGCAGCGCGTCGAGCAGGATGGCATTCAGGCGTGGTGGGATCTCGATCCGCGCGAGCTGATGGGCGACGACGCCGACAACTATATGAAGGTGCCGGATACGCTGGACGTCTGGTTCGACTCCGGCTCTACCAGCTATGCGGTCGTCGACGCGCGTCCGGAATTTGGCGGCCACTCTGCCGACATGTATCTGGAAGGCTCCGACCAGCATCGCGGCTGGTTTATGTCATCGCTGATGATCTCTACCGCGATGAAGGGCAAAGCGCCTTATCGTCAGGTACTGACACACGGCTTTACCGTGGATGGTCAGGGCCGCAAGATGTCCAAGTCGATCGGCAATACCGTATCGCCGCAGGACGTGATGAACAAACTGGGCGCGGATATTCTGCGTCTGTGGGTCGCCTCTACCGACTATTCCGGCGAGATGGCGGTCTCCGACGAGATCCTGAAACGCTCCGCCGACGCCTATCGTCGTATCCGTAACACCGCGCGCTTCCTGCTGGCGAACCTTAACGGCTTCAACCCAGAGACCGATATGGTTAAGCCGGAAGAGATGGTGGTGCTGGATCGCTGGGCGGTTGGCCGCGCGCAGGCCGCGCAGGCGGATATTGTCGCCTCTTACGAAAACTACGACTTCCATGAAGTTATCCAGCGCCTGATGCAGTTCTGCTCGGTAGAGATGGGCTCTTTCTATCTGGATATCATCAAGGATCGCCAGTACACCGCGAAGCGCGACAGCCTGGCGCGCCGCAGCTGTCAGACTGCGCTGTGGCACATCGTTGAGGCGCTGGTGCGCTGGATGGCGCCGATCATGTCCTTTACCGCCGATGAAATCTGGGGCTATCTGCCGGGCAAACGCGCGCAGTACGTCTTCACCGAAGAGTGGTATGACGGCCTGTTTGGTCTGTCGCAGGATGAAGCGCTGAACGATGCCTACTGGGCGGAGCTGCTGAAAGTGCGCGGCGAAGTCAACAAGGCGATCGAGCAGGCGCGCAGCGACAAGCGTATCGGCGGCGCGCTGGAAGCGACCGTCACGCTCTATGCTGATGCGGCGCTGGCGGAGAAGCTGCAGGCGCTGGGCGACGAGCTGCGCTTTGTGCTGCTGACGTCGGGCGCGACGGTGGCGGATTACGCGCTGGCCAGCGAAGAGGCGCAGCAAAGCGAACTGGTAA
Source organism: Pantoea sp. UBA5923 (assembly GCF_002431095.1). Taxonomy (NCBI): domain Bacteria; kingdom Pseudomonadati; phylum Pseudomonadota; class Gammaproteobacteria; order Enterobacterales; family Erwiniaceae; genus Pantoea; species Pantoea sp. UBA5923. Next base: position 9,204 of record NZ_DJDN01000066.1, read on the forward strand.
AAGGTCTGAAAATCGCGCTGCACAAAGCAGAAGGCGAGAAGTGCCCGCGCTGCTGGCATTACACTACGGACGTCGGCCAGAACGCGGAGCATCTTGCCGTGTGCGGTCGCTGTTATACCAACCTGGCCGGTAACGGCGAAGAGCGTAAATTTGCCTGATGCGTAAACCTATTCTCTCAACCGGCTTACGCTGGGTATGGCTGGTGCTGGCGGTGATCCTGGTCGATTTCGCCAGCAAACAGTGGGTGATGAACAACATGATGCTGCACGAAACGCAGCCGCTGATGCCGTTCCTCAACCTGTTCTACGCCCACAACTACGGTGCGGCGTTCAGCTTCCTGGCGGATAAAGGCGGCTGGCAGCGCTGGTTCTTCGCTGGCATCGCCATCGCTATCGTGGTGGCCTTACTGGTGATGATGTACCGCAGCCGCGCCAGCCAGAAAATCGTTAATATCGCCTACGCGCTGATTATCGGCGGCGCGGCAGGCAACCTGTTCGATCGTGCTTATCACGGATTTGTCGTCGACTTTATCGACTTCTATATTGGTGACTGGCACTTCGCCACCTTTAATATCGCTGACTGCGGCATCTGTATCGGCGCTGCGTTAGTGGTGCTGGAGGGCTTTTTCAGCCCCTCCGGCAAACAGGCAAAACAAGGGTAAGCCATGACAGTCTCTGTACAGCGCGACAGCGCAGTGCTGCTGCATTTCACGCTGAAGCTGGAGGACGGCTCTGTTGCAGAGTCGACCTCTGCTTTCGGCAAACCGGCGCTGTTCCGCCTGGGCGACGGCAGCCTTTCCGCTGCGCTGGAGCAGGAGCTGCTGGGACTGAAGGCGGGAGACAAGCACGCCTTTACGCTGGAGCCGGAAGCGGCTTTCGGCGCCGTCAGCCCCGATCTGATCCAGTACTTTTCGCGCCGTGATTTCATTAATGCGGGCGAGCCGGAAATCGGCGCCATTATGCTCTTTACCGGCATGGGCGGCAGTGAAATGCCTGGTGTGATCCGCGATATTTCCGGCGATTCCATTACGGTGGATTTCAATCATCCGCTGGCCGGTCATCAGGTTCATTTCGATATCGACGTGCTGGAAGTCGATCCGGTACTGGAGGCAAACGATGCAAATCCTGCTGGCTAACCCGCGCGGCTTCTGCGCTGGCGTCGATCGCGCCATCAGCATCGTCGAGCGTGCGCTGGAGATGTACGGCGCGCCGATTTATGTGCGTCATGAAGTGGTGCATAACCGCTACGTGGTAAACAGTCTGCGCGAGCGCGGCGCGATCTTTATTGAAGAGATCAGCGAAGTGCCGGATAACGCGATACTGATTTTCTCTGCACACGGTGTCTCACAGGCGGTTCGTGCTGAAGCGAAGGCGCGCAGCCTGACCATGCTGTTCGACGCCACCTGTCCACTGGTGACCAAGGTTCATATGGAGGTCGCGCGCGCCAGCCGTAAAGGCGTGGAGGCGATCCTCATCGGCCATGCGGGTCATCCGGAAGTGGAAGGCACCATGGGCCAGTACAGCAACCCTAACGGCGGCATGTATCTGGTGGAGTCGCCGGAGGATGTGTTTAAGCTGCAGGTAAAGGATGAGAGCAATCTCTGCTTTATGACGCAGACCACGCTGTCGGTTGATGACACCTCTGACGTGATCGATGCGCTGCGCGCCCGTTTCCCGGCGATTATCGGCCCACGCAAGGATGATATCTGCTACGCCACCACCAACCGTCAGGAAGCGGTGCGCGTGCTGGCGCGCGATGCGGAAGTGGTGCTGGTGGTCGGATCGAAGAACTCCTCAAACTCTAATCGCCTGGCGGAACTGGCGCAGCGCGCCGGCAAGCTGGCGAAGCTCATCGATTCTGCAGACGATATTCAGGAAGAGTGGGTAAAAGGCGTAGAGTGCATCGGCGTGACGGCTGGGGCATCCGCGCCGGATATTCTGGTGCAGCAGGTGATCCAGCGTCTGCGCGAGCTGGGCGGCGAGGCGGCGATCGAACTGATCGGACGCGAAGAGAACATTGTGTTTGAAGTGCCCAAAGAGCTGCGCGTCGAAGTACGCAACGTGCAGTAACGCACCGGTACCAGCTTGTTGAAAGGCCGACTCTGTTCGGCCTTTTTTATTGGCTAAACGTCGCCGCCCCTTCAGCGGAATTGCTTTTACTGATAATCGCTAAGCGCTACCCTGAAATTCTTATTATCCCCTGTTAATAGTGGCGTATCTGTTAACTGACCGTTAACCTGATAACGCTTTGCATGCATAGATTTGTATCAGGAATGAATAAATATGAGTAATTACCGCATTGCCGTCGTAGGCGCGTCTGGCCGTATGGGGCGCAATCTGATTGAAGCGACGCACCAGGCAGAAGGCGTCGAGCTGGGCGCGGCGCTGGTACGCCCAGGCTCTTCGCTGACAGGCAGCGACGCTGGTGAACTGGCCGGATTAGGCAAAAACGGCGTCATTATCACGGATGATTTACGCAGCGTGATGGATGATTTCGACGTGCTGGTGGATTTCACCCGCCCTGAAGGCACGCTCCACTATCTGGCGCTGTGCCGCGAATACAACAAGGCGATGGTCATTGGCACAACCGGCTTTGACGAGGCGGGTAAAGCCGCTATCCAGGCGGCTTCCGCTGATATCGGTATCGTGTTTGCCGCCAACTTTAGCGTTGGTGTAAACCTGGTGCTTAAGCTGCTGGAGAAAGCGGCGAAGGTAATGGGCGACTACGCCGATATCGAAATTATCGAAGCGCACCATCGTCATAAAGTCGATGCCCCTTCCGGCACTGCGCTGGCGATGGGCGAAGCCATTGCCGATGCCATGAGCTGGGATTTGAAAGATCGCGCCGTTTACGCGCGTGAGGGCCATACCGGCGAGCGTAAACCGCAGACTATCGGCTTTGCTACGGTGCGTGCGGGCGATATCGTCGGCGAACATACCGCAATGTTTGCTGATACTGGCGAGCGCGTAGAGATAACCCATAAGGCTTCCAGCCGCATGACCTTTGCAAATGGCGCAGTCAAAGCGGCGCTGTGGCTGAAAGGCGGTAAAAAAGGGCTTTATGATATGAGAGACGTGCTGGATTTATCGATGCTATAAGGTTTTGTACCATCGTGATGTGGTTATTTCAATCTGCAATCTATTGATTGAAAAGGGCGATATAATGATCGCCCTTAATTTTATGTAAAAATAGAGCCTTTAACGTTATTTTTGATTGTAGTTGTTAAAATGGTGATTTTTATCCTCTTTCCGACCTTAAAAATGAACAATTTTGACCAAATGGTCAAAAAAAAAGGGTATCCAGCACTCGCTTCGGCTCTTTTTCACCAGGCAACCGATTATTTCGCCGGTTAATCTCTCTTTTTTACGCCTTATGTCGCGTTTTAACATTCAGTGACCCGAAAAGGGTAAAAAAATCGCTCTTCAGGGTAGACAATCAGCAGGGCGATCATTAGAATGCGCGCAATTTGCCAAAAATCGACCAGTCAGGCGGTTTTTGCCTTGATTCAGGGCCAAATTTTGAATTAATATGCAAATATTGTGACTGTTTATTCCCTGGAGGATGTTTTGATTAAGTCAGCGCTCTTGGTTCTGGAAGACGGAACCCAATTCCACGGTCGGGCCATAGGGGCAACGGGATCGGCAGTGGGGGAGGTCGTTTTCAATACGTCAATGACCGGTTATCAAGAAATACTCACTGATCCCTCCTATTCCCGCCAGATCGTCACCCTCACTTATCCCCATATCGGCAATGTTGGCGTTAACGCCGCCGACGCAGAGTCCACCCAAATTCACGCGCAAGGCCTGGTTATTCGTGACCTGCCGCTGATTGTCAGCAACTTCCGCAGCGAAGAGAGTCTGTCGGCTTATCTGCAGCGCAATAACATCGTCGCCATTGCCGATATCGACACCCGCAAGCTGACGCGCCTGCTACGCGAAAAAGGAGCGCAAAACGGCTGCATTATCGCGGGCGATAACCCCGACGCCGCGCTGGCGCTGCAAAAAGCCCAGGCGTTCCCGGGTCTGAAAGGGATGGATCTGGCGAAAGAGGTCACAACGGCGGAAACTTACAGCTGGCAGCAGGGTTCATGGACGCTGGAAGATGGGCTGCCGCAACCGCAGAGCGCAGAGGCGCTGCCGTATCATGTTGTCGCTTACGATTACGGCGTTAAATTTAATATTTTCCGTATGCTGGTGGATCGCGGCTGCCGCCTGACGGTCGTGCCGGCGCAGACGCCAGCCGATGAAGTGCTGAAGCTTAATCCAGACGGCATTTTCCTCTCCAACGGGCCGGGCGATCCGGAGCCGTGTGATTACGCTATCAGCGCAATTAAAACTTTCCTTGAAACCGAGATCCCGGTGTTCGGCATCTGCCTGGGCCATCAGCTGCTGGCGCTGGCGAGCGGTGCCAAAACCGTGAAAATGAAGCTTGGCCACCACGGCGGCAACCATCCGGTGCAGGATCTCGACAACAACAGCGTCATGATCACCGCGCAAAACCATGGCTTCGCCGTTGATGACGCCAGCCTGCCTGCGAACCTGCGCGTGACGCATATTTCGCTGTTCGACAAAACGGTGCAGGGTATTCACCGCACTGACAAACCGGCGTTCAGCTTCCAGGGCCACCCGGAAGCGAGCCCCGGCCCGCATGATGCAGCGCCGTTGTTTGACCACTTTATTGAACTGATCGAAGCCTACCGTTCGAAAGCCAGGTAATCAGGAGCCCGAAGATGCCAAAACGTACTGATATAAAATCCATCCTGATCCTTGGCGCTGGCCCAATCGTCATCGGCCAGGCCTGTGAATTTGACTACTCTGGCGCGCAGGCATGTAAGGCGCTGCGCGAAGAGGGCTACCGCGTTATTCTGGTGAACTCCAACCCGGCGACCATTATGACCGACCCGGAAATGGCCGATGCGACCTATATTGAGCCGATTCACTGGGAAGTCGTGCGCAAAATTATTGAAAAAGAGCGCCCGGACGCAGTGTTGCCGACCATGGGCGGCCAGACCGCGCTGAACTGCGCGCTTGAGCTGGAGCGTCAGGGCGTGCTGGAAGAGTTCGGCGTGACCATGATTGGCGCGACGGCGGACGCAATCGACAAGGCGGAAGATCGGCAGCGCTTCGATAAGGCGATGAAAGCTATCGGCCTGGAAACCGCGCGGTCAGGTATCGCCCATACCATGGAAGAGGCGCTAAAGGTCGCTGAAGATGTCGGCTTCCCGTGTATTATCCGTCCCTCTTTCACCATGGGCGGCACCGGCGGCGGCATCGCCTACAACCGCGAAGAGTTTGAAGAGATTTGCGAGCGCGGTCTGGATCTCTCGCCTACTAATGAGCTGCTGATCGATGAGTCGCTGATTGGCTGGAAAGAGTATGAAATGGAAGTGGTGCGCGACAAGAACGACAACTGCATCATTGTCTGCTCTATCGAAAACTTCGACGCCATGGGTATTCACACCGGCGACTCCATTACCGTCGCGCCGGCGCAGACGCTGACCGATAAAGAGTACCAGATCATGCGTAACGCCTCGCTGGCGGTACTGCGTGAAATCGGCGTAGAAACCGGCGGCTCCAACGTGCAGTTCTCGGTTAACCCGAAGAACGGCCGTTTGATCGTTATCGAAATGAACCCGCGCGTCTCGCGCTCCTCGGCGCTCGCCTCTAAAGCAACCGGCTTCCCGATTGCCAAAGTCGCGGCCAAGCTGGCGGTCGGCTTCACGCTTGACGAGCTGATGAACGATATCACCGGCGGTCTGACGCCAGCGTCGTTCGAACCCTCTATCGACTACGTCGTGACGAAGATTCCGCGCTTTAACTTTGAGAAATTCGCTGGCGCTAACGACCGTCTGACTACGCAGATGAAGTCAGTGGGCGAGGTGATGGCGATTGGCCGTACCTTCCAGGAGTCGATGCAGAAAGCGCTGCGCGGTCTGGAAGTGGGCGCAAACGGCTTTGACCCGAAAGTGCACCTTGATGACGCCGACGCGCTGACCCGCATTCGCCGCGAGCTGAAGGACGCTGGCGCCGAGCGTATCTGGTACATCGCCGATGCGTTCCGGGCCGGGATGTCGGTCGACGGCGTATTCAATCTGACCAATATCGATCGCTGGTTCCTGGTGCAAATCGAGGAGCTGGTGCGTCTGGAAGAGCAGGTGGCGCGCGAAGGCGTCAACAGCCTGAGCCAGCCGTTCCTGCGCGCGCTGAAGCGTAAAGGCTTCGCCGATGCGCGACTGGCGGCGCTGGCAGGCGTCTCGGAAGGCGAGATCCGCAAGCTGCGTCAGCAGTACAATCTGCATCCGGTTTACAAGCGTGTAGATACCTGTGCGGCGGAGTTCGCGACCGATACCGCCTATATGTACTCTACCTATGAAGAGGAGTGCGAGGCGAACCCCAACCAGGACCGCGACAAGATTATGGTGCTGGGCGGCGGGCCTAACCGTATCGGCCAGGGCATTGAGTTCGACTACTGCTGCGTGCATGCCGCGCTGGCGCTGCGCGAAGATGGGTTCGAAACCATTATGGTGAACTGCAACCCTGAAACCGTTTCAACCGACTATGACACCTCTGACCGTCTCTACTTTGAGCCGGTAACGCTGGAAGACGTGCTGGAAATCGTGCGCATTGAGCAGCCGAAAGGCGTGATCGTGCAGTACGGCGGCCAGACGCCGCTGAAGCTGGCGCGCGCGCTGGAAGCGGCGGGCGTGCCGGTCATCGGCACCAGCCCGGACGCTATCGACCGCGCTGAAGATCGCGAGCGCTTCCAGCAGGCGGTCGATCGCCTGAACCTGAAGCAGCCGGCCAACGCCACCGTCACCACGCTGGAGCAGGCCGTTGAGAAAGCGGCCAGCATCGGCTATCCGCTGGTGGTGCGTCCTTCTTATGTGCTGGGCGGCCGCGCGATGGAGATCGTCTACGACGAGATCGACCTCAAGCGCTACTTCCAGACCGCCGTCTCCGTTTCCAACGACGCGCCGGTGCTGCTGGACCGCTTCCTGGATGACGCAGTGGAAGTCGACGTAGACGCCATTTGCGACGGTGAGCGCGTACTGATTGGCGGCATCATGGAGCACATTGAGCAGGCGGGCGTGCACTCAGGTGACTCCGCCTGTTCGCTGCCGGCCTACACGCTGAGCGAAGAGATTCAGAATGTCATGCGCCAGCAGGTTGAGCGTCTGGCCTTTGAGCTCAACGTGCGCGGCCTGATGAACGTACAGTTCGCGGTGAAGGACAACGAGGTTTACCTGATTGAGGTCAACCCACGCGCCGCGCGTACCGTACCGTTCGTCTCCAAAGCCACCGGCGTACCGCTGGCGAAAGTGGCGGCGCGCGTAATGGCGGGCAAAACGCTGGCCGAGCAGGGCGTGACGAAAGAGGTGATTCCGCCCTATTACTCAGTGAAAGAGGTGGTGCTGCCGTTCAACAAATTCCAGGGCGTGGATCCGATTCTCGGCCCGGAAATGCGTTCCACCGGCGAAGTGATGGGCGTTGGACGTACCTTTGCCGAAGCCTTCTCTAAAGCGATGCTGGGTGCGCAGAGCAATATGAAGAAGAGCGGCCGCGCGCTGCTGTCGGTACGCGAAGGTGACAAGAAGCGCATCGTCGATCTGGCGGCCAAGCTGCTGAAGTTCGGCTTTGAACTGGATGCGACCCACGGTACGGCGGTGGTGCTGGGCGAAGCGGGTATCAATCCTCGCCTGGTAAATAAGGTGCATGAAGGGCGACCGCATATTCAGGATCGCCTGAAGAACGGCGAATATACCTATATCGTTAACACGACCGCTGGTCGCCAGGCGATTGAAGACTCGCGCGTTATTCGTCGCAGCGCGCTGCAGTATAAAGTGCACTACGACACCACGCTGAATGGCGGCTTCGCCACGGCGATGTCGCTCAATGCGGACCCAACGGAAAAAGTTATTTCTGTTCAGGAAATGCACGCGCTCATTAACGGTTAATTTCCGTTCATAATTAAACGGCCCAAAAGGGCCGTTTTTTTTATTTTTTTATCATCAAATCTGATAATAAATAACTATAAACGATTAAAGTTTTGCTTATTTGTCTTAAGGCTTAGCGAGGAGTGCTATTGCTGATATTTTCAGATAAAACCGCACAAAATTATAAAGCGAAAGCGCATCGGCTCAGCGTAATATTTCGCCGCCCATTCTTCCGGGCCAATCAGGGACCTATAAAAAAATGAAAATGCGTGCTTTCACACTAAGCGCTATTGCTGCGTTAATGGCGGCTGCGCCATTTGCCAGCCAGGCTGAAATTACTCTTCTTAAACAAGATCCGCAGGCAGGCGATCCGCTGAGCCGTCTGAACTTCACCGTAGGCGGCAGTATTCGTCCGCAGTTTGAACATCAGACCGGCGTCAACGACAAATCTTACAAACGTAATGGCTTCGACGGCGGTACGCGTTTCCGCTTCGCCGCTGATTATTATCTGTTCGATGATATTAGCTGGGCCAGCTATTACGAAGTGGGCGTTAATATTCCCGCCGTATTTGACTGGGATAACCATTATAAAGATGGCGCCAACGATACCACGCGTCGCCAGCTCTATACCGGTCTGAAAAGCAAAACCTGGGGCGAGATCTATTTCGGCCAGCAGAACAGCGTCTTCTATGACGTAGTGGGCGCGAAGACCGATATCTGGGACTACGACATGAAAGGCCAGGCGCCGGGTAACGGCATCAACGGCGACTATGACGGCTCCTACCGCTCGCGCAAACAGCTGAAGTATAAAAACACCTTCGGCGCGGTCGATCTCTACGCTTCTTACCTGTTCAGCGACAACGAATATCTGCCGGGCAACGGCCTGCGCTACAAGCGCAAAGGCGGCGGCTCGCTGGGCGTGGATTACCACATCACGGATGACCTGACCTGGGGCACCGCGTGGAACTATACCCGCGCCACGATGCGTAATCCGCGCAACGGCGATGACGGCGACTACAACCAGAATATCTACGGCACCGCATTAAGCTGGAAGCCGGGCAACTGGACGCTCTCTGCGGGCGGCGGCTGGTATCAGAACTTCCTGTTGACCAAGCGCAGCAATGTTAACGACTACTTCGCCGACGACGCGTGGGGTCTGGAATACTTCGCTGGCTATAAAATTCCGGTCAAGCAGTACGGCCTGAAAGCCGTTCAGCCTTACGTAATGGGCGATCGTCTGGAGTATGTGAACGGCCGCAACTACCAGCGCATCGACAACGGTCTGGGTGTGACCCTGTTCCTCGACTACGGCTTCCGCGTCGACTACGAACACGTCTTTACCTCCAGCACCGACAACCTGGGCGATATCAACGTGGTACGTCTGCGTTACGATTTCTAATCGTCTAAAGCGTAAAACGGCTCCTCAGGGAGCCGTTTTTTTTACTGGGCCGGTGTCGTCTCATCCAGCGGATCGGGCCCAAAGCGGTTTGGGCCGACTGTGCCGCGCAGGCAGAAGTAAATCAGCAGCAGCAGCGTTCCCAGCAGGGGAATAAGCATAATCAGCAGCCACCAGCCGGAGCGATCGAGATCGTGCAGGCGGCGCACTCCGACGGCAACAGAAGGGATCAGAAGCACAACGGAATACACCAGCGAAAGCAGACCCTGGTCAGAAAAAACCTTTAGTCCGAGCAGTTCGTCTACCGCGCTGCATGCCAGCGAAAACAGCGTGCTGAATAAGAAAAATAGCCAGAATGTTTTACGAGGGCAGCGACCATTAACCACCGCATACATTTTCAGAACTGTCAGATAGTGGTGCACTTCATTTTCCTTTGTTGATGAAACCTGAGCTGCGGTTTCCGTTACGTTAAGCTGAAACGCGCTATTCCTGCCCTTGTGCCAGGTAACCTATTTTATCTGGCGGCTTAGGGTACTGCACAGGTAAAAAGCGGTGTAAAACTCTGTGGAGTAATAAAAACGTGGAGGCAAAAGCGCTTTACGTAATTAGACTCTTCCCGCTATCGACGAAAGTTTCGCCTTTACGTATGATGGCGCCAATTTTTTATCTGTGAGTCTTTTAACATGATTAGTCTGATCGCGGCATTAGCAGCGGATCGCGTCATTGGTATGGAAGGTGCCATGCCGTGGAACCTGCCTGCAGATTTGGCGTGGTTTAAACGTAACACCTTAAACAAGCCGGTGATTATGGGTCGTCTGACCTTTGAATCAATCGGTCGTCCGCTACCGGGACGTCTCAATATTGTGGTCAGCCGTCAGCCGGGCACTGCGGAAGGCGTCACCTGGGTCACCTCACTGGATGAGGCGATTAAAGCGGCTGGCGACGTGCCGGAGATTATGGTGATTGGCGGTGGGCGTATTTATGAGCAGATGCTGAAGCGCGCCGATCGTCTTTACCTCACGCATATCGATGCGGAAGTAGAAGGGGATACGCAGTTCCCGGATTACGAGCCGGATGAGTGGCAGTCGACCTTTAGCGAGTTTCACGACGCCGACGAGCAGAACTCGCATAGCTACTGCTTCGAAATCCTTGAGCGTCGCTAACAGCCGGCAGGGTTAAGAGAGGGGCGGCTCTGTGATTGCGCCCTGTTTAATCGGCCCCAAATGCGCCATTCCACGCCTTGTCTCTGACAAGGCGTTTTCTTTTGCGCGCCGTCAGGCGGACTGCTGCGGCGGGACGCTGTCGGTTGCCGACGGCTGGCGGTTCGATACCTGCGTATAGTAGCGCTGGCTCTCCCAGTGCAGCAGGGTCAGCACGCCGCCCCAGCAGCAGCCGGTATCCAGCCCGATCACGCCGCGCGGCGTGCCTTTGCCCTCCAGCGAAGCCCAGTGGCCGAAGATCTGGGTGTAATCGTCCGGCAGCTTGCCTGGGATAGTGAACCAGGGTTTCAGCGGCGGCGGCGCGGAGTCCGGCGCCTCTTTGCAAATCATATCGAGCTGGCCGTTGGGAAAGCAGAAGCGCATGCGCGTCAGCGCGTTGGCGGAGAAACGCAGGCGCGCCAGGCCGCTCAGTTCCGGCGTCCAGTTATTAGGCATATCGCCATACATGGCATCCAGGAACAGCGGGTAGCTGTCGCTGGAGAGCACCGCTTCCAGCTCGCGCGCGCAGGCTTTAGCGGTTTCTAAATCCCACTGCGGCGTAATACCGGCGTGCGCCATAACCAGCTTTTTCTCTTCATCCACCTGCAGCAGCGGCTGACGGCGAAGCCAGTTGATCAGCTCGTCGGCATCTTCCGCTTCCAGCAGCGGCGTCAGGCGATCTTTAGGCTTGTTGCGGCTGATGCCGGCAAACACCGCCAGCAGATGCAAATCGTGATTGCCCAGCACGATACGCACACTCTGGCCCAGCGATTTTACGTAGCGCAGCACTTCTAGCGAGCCAGGGCCGCGCGCGACCAGATCGCCGGTCAGCCACAGCGTATCCTGTTCAGGCGTAAAGTCGACTTGCTTCAGCAGGGCGCGCAGCTCATCGTAACAACCGTGAACGTCGCCAATCAGATATGTGCTCATAGAAAATAATCCGCAATAAAAAACTGCGCCCGGCAGAGCCGGGCGAAGCGTGAAAAGATCAGTGTATATGGGTTTCTACAGCGAGGCGAAACACCGGGATGTCGATGTTAAAGGTTTCTCCTTCTTCATCCTGCATCACATAGTGTCCCTGCATGGTGCCCATCGGCGTTTCGATAATGGCCCCGCTGGTATACTGAAATTCGCTACCGGGCGCGATCACAGGCTGTTCGCCCACCACACCTTCGCCCTGAACTTCAGTTTCGCGCCCGTTGCCGTTAGTGATTAGCCAGTAGCGGCCCAGCAGCTGCACGGCGTTGCGGCCCAGATTGCGGATGGTAATGGTATAGGCAAAGACGAAGCGCTCCTCTTCCGGCGAAGACTGGGAAGCGATATAGAGACTTTGTACCTGAACAGACATCCGGGCCGATTCACTCATGCATTACTCCAGCGGTTCAACTTGATGTGTCGCCAGCCAGTTGGCTAACTGACAATATTGCGCCACCGACACGTTTTCCGCACGTAAACCTGCATCGATGCCCAGCTCATCCAGCGCGCCGGCGTCAAACAGGTAGCCGAGGCTATTGCGCAGGGTTTTGCGGCGCTTGCCGAAGGCCTCGGTAGTTATGCGGCTCAGTACGCGAATATTACTTACCGGATGCGGCGGCTCCGCATACGGCACCAGGCGCACCACGGCCGAATCCACTTTAGGCGGCGGCGTAAACGAGTGCGGCGGTACTTCAAGCACCGGAATAACCTGGCAATAGTATTGCGCCATCACGCTGAGGCGGCCGTAGGCCTTGCTGCCCGGGCCTGCGACGAGGCGGTTAACCACCTCTTTCTGCAGCATGAAGTGCATATCTTTGATCGAACCAGTATAGCTGAAAAGGTGAAACATCAGCGGGGTCGAAATATTGTAAGGCAGGTTGCCAAATACGCGCAGCGGCTGGCCTTTTTCCTTCGCCAGCGCGGCGAAATCAAAAGTCATCGCATCCTGCTGATAGATCGTCAGCTTGGGGCCGAGAAACGGATGGGTCTGCAGACGCGCAGCCAAATCACGGTCCAGCTCGACCACCGTTAAGGCGTCGAGACGTTCGCCGACCGGTTCCGTCAGCGCGCCGAGGCCAGGGCCAATCTCCACCAGCGCTTCGCTGCGCTGCGGATGAATGGCGGAGACAATGCTATCGATAATGTACTGATCGTTCAGGAAGTTCTGCCCGAAACGTTTACGGGCGTAGTGCCCCTGATGGACGCGATTATTCATTACTGCTCTTGATCATAGTGATGGCGAGGTTAAGCGCCGTAATAAAGCTGCCCGGCTCCGCCTGACCCAGTCCGGCCAGCTCAAGCGCAGTGCCGTGGTCAACGGAGGTACGGATAAAGGGCAGGCCAAGCGTGATATTCACCGCGCGGCCGAACCCCTGAAATTTTAGCACCGGCAAACCCTGATCGTGATACATCGCCAGCACCGCATCGGCGTGCTGTAAATATTTTGGCTGGAACAGGGTATCGGCCGGAAGCGGCCCGGTCAGATGAATACCCTGTTCGCGCAGGGAGTCGAGCGCCGGGATAATAGTGTCGATCTCTTCGCGTCCCATATGTCCGCTCTCGCCCGCATGGGGATTAAGCCCACAGACAAAGATATGCGGCTGCGGGATAGCGAACTTCTGCTGCAGATCGCGATGCAGAATGGTAATGACTTCGCGCAGGCTGGCGTGGGTAATCGCCGCAGAGACATCTTTCAGTGGCAGATGCGTCGTCGCCAGCGCGACTCGCAGCTCTTCGGTCGCCAGCATCATCACCACGCGATGGCCGCCGGCGCGATCGGCGAAGAACTCGGTATGTCCGGTAAAAGGGATGCCCGCATCGTTAATCACCCCTTTATGCACCGGGCCGGTGATCAACGCGGCGAATTCGCCGTTCAGACAGCCGTCACAGGCGCGCGCCAGCGTCGCCAGCACGTAGGGACTGTTAGCGGCATCGAGTTTGCCCGGCGTAACCGGCTGAGCGAGCTCTACAGGCAGGATCGTAAGCGAGCCAGCCTGCTGCGGCTGCGGCGCAAGGCCGGGCTGATAGTCGCGCAGCGTCAGCGGCAAACCGAGCTGAGCGGCGCGTTCACGCAGCAGCTGTGGCGACGCGCATACGACCAGCTCAACTGGCCAGTTTTGCTGGGCCAGCTGAATGGTGAGATCGGGACCAATCCCGGCGGGCTCGCCGGGAGTGATCGCTACGCGATAGTTACTGGGCATTGCCATCCAGAATCTTCACGTAGGCGCTGGCGCGCTGTTCCTGCATCCAGGTTTGCGCTTCTTCAGCAAACTTGCGGTTGAACAGCAGGCGATAGGCGCGCTCTTTTTGCGCCGCATCGGTCTTGTCGACCTGACGGGTATCCAGCAGCTGAATCAGGTGCCAGCCGAAGGAGGAGTGAACCGGCTGGCTGGTCTGGCCTTTCTGCAGCTGCAGCAGGGCGTCGCGGAACGCCGGATCGAACGCTTCCGGCGAGGACCAGCCCAGATCGCCGCCCTGGTTGGCAGAGCCTGGATCGTCAGAGAACTGCTTGGCGGCAGCGGCGAAGCTGGTTTTACCGCTGCGGATATCCGCGGCGATCTCTTCCACTTTCGCGCGTGCCTGGGCGTCGGTCAGAATCGGCGACGGTTTGATCAGGATATGACGCGCGTGTACCTCAGTGACGGAGATATTTTTGCTCTCGCCGCGCAGGTCGTTAACCTTCAGAATATGGAAGCCGACGCCGGAGCGGATTGGGCCGACAATATCGCCTTTCTTGGCGGTCGACAGCGCCTGGGCGAACAGGGTCGGCAGCTCTTCAATCTTGCCCCAGCCCATGTTGCCGCCTTTCAGCGCCTGCGGATCGGCAGAGTAGGTCACGGCCAGCTTGCCGAAATCCGCGCCGCCTTTCAGCTCGCCTACCAGCTGTTTAGCCAGCGCTTCCTGATCGTCTACCTGCTGCTGCGACGGGTTTTCCGGCAGCGGCAGCAGGATCTGGCTGACGTTCAGCTCGGTGCCCTGGGCATTCTGTGCGCCGACCTGAGTAGCCAGCGTATCGACTTCCTGCGGCAGGATAGTAACGCGACGACGCACTTCATTGTTGCGCACTTCGGCGATCAGCATCTCTTTACGGATCTGTCCGCGGTAGTCGCTGTAGTTAACGCCGTCATAGGCCAGGCGGCTGCGCAGCTGGTCGAGGCTCATATGGTTCTGCGCGGCGATATTGCTGATTGCCTGGTCGAGTTGCTGATCGTTGATCTGCAGGCCCGCTTTTTCACCCATCTGCAGGATGATGTTGTCCATGATCTGACGTTCAAGGATCTGATGACGTAATGTCTTGTCGTCCGGCAACTGCTGACCGGCCTGTTGCGCCTGCGCTTTTACGGTGCGCAGCATATTGTCTACGTCACTCTCCAGAACGACGCCGTTATTCACAACGGCAGCGACTTTATCAACCACTTGTGGTGCTGCGAACGCGGTGTTGGCGGCTACCGCCACACCCAGAATCAGCATTCTCCAGTTCTTCATACTTTTTCCATAGTTGTTTCCGCAGTGCGGGAATTACCAGTCAAACATCGCAACATCAGAAAGCGCGCTGATAAGGGATAATGCCCTGACGCAGCATCTGCTCGGTGCCTAAGCCATAACCAGAGCTTAAACCGCGCAGCTCAATGTTGAATGAGAGTTGGTTGTCATACTTACTGTCGTTGTTTTCCCAACCGTTGATCTTACGTTCGTAACCGACGCGGATCGCGTAGCAGCAGGAGCTGTACTGCAGGCCAACCAGCTGCGAAGCGGGTTTGCTGTTGCGCGTATCGTAGTAGTACGCGCCGACCACTGACCAGGCGTCCGCGATGGGCCAGCTGGCGGTGCCGCCGACCTGGGAAATCCCGTTTTTATAGATCGGGTTGTTCACCAGGCTGGAGTTGTTCAGCGCGGTCGCCACATACTCCGGACTGCTGTAGCGATAGCTCAGCTGCACAACGCGGTCGGCGTCGCGACGATACTCCAGTACGGTATTGCCCTGCGCGACGTTATCGAGACGGGTATCGTACTGCAGCCCGCCGCGCAACGCCCAGCGATCGCTGACTTTCCAGTAGGTGTCGCCGGCCCAAATCAGGCTGCCGGTGTCATCTTCTTTGTTAGTCTGGTTTACGCCGGTACGTGAAGGGGTAAACGAGTAGATTTGACCCACAGAAACGTTAAAACGTTCAACCAGATCCTGATCATAAATACGCGAGGTCACGCCGGTCGACACTTCGTTGGCAGAGGCGATGCGATCCAGACCGCTATAGGTGCGGTCGCGGAACAGGCCGGTATAGTCAGTCTGCAGCAGCGTCGAGTCGTATGGATAGATATCGCTCTGGTTGCGGTATGGAATATAGAGATACTGAACGCGCGGCTCGAGCGTCTGGGTATAGCCTTCCGCCCAGTCCATATCGCGATCGAATACCAGTCGGCCATCGACCTTGAACTGCGGCAGGGTGCGGTTCACCGAGCTTTTCAGCTGGCCGCTCTGGCTGTTTTCGTTGTTCGCCAGATTCGCGTTGTAGTAATCCAGCGAATCCTGCTGGTAGTGCGTCGCCAGAAACTTCGCTTCGGTATCCAGACTCGCCCAGCCGTTGGAGAGTGGCAGATTAAGCGTCGGTTCGATATGCAGACGGGTCGCTTCTGGATAGTCGTTGTTAACGTTGGTGAACTTCACCGCCTGCGCATAGATACGACCGTCGAACGGACCCATATCGTTCTGGTAGAAGTTCAGATCCAGCTGCGGCTGCGCGCGATAGACGTTGTTACTGCTGGTGTCGCCGAAGACCTGGAAATCACGACTGGAGAGCGTGGCGTCCCAGTTGGTGTCGGCGTAGCCGAAGCTGAATTTCTGCGTCGCGTAGCCGTCGGTCGAACTGTAATATTTCGAGTCGAGATCGTTGAAGTAGTAGGGATCGCTGACTTTGGTGTAGTCGGCGTTAAAGCGCCAGTGCTGGTCATAGACGCCAGCGTGGCGCCAGTAGAAGAGCCAGCGGTCACTGCTTTTATCTTCCGCGATGCCGCGTACCGCTTTGTCTTTATCGTACTGGTCGTCCGACGGCAGATAGTCAAATTCCATCAGGCCGGCGCCGAACTGCGTCAGGTAGCGGAATTCGTTTTCCAGCTGCATGCCGCGCTTCGACATGTAGTGCGGCGTAATGGTGGCATCTGCCTGCGGCGCGATGTTCCAGTAGTAGGGCAGAATAAATTCAAACCCTTTGCTGCTGCCATATTTCGCGTTGGGGATCAGGAAGCCGGAGCGGCGGCGATCGCCAATCGGCAGCTGCATATAGGGGCTGTAGAAGACTGGCACAGAGCCTAACTTAAAGCGCGCGTTCCAGATCTCCGCCACTTCTTCCTGGCGATCCTGGATCACCTGCGATCCCACTACGCTCCAGCTGTTGTAGCCGGGCAGACAGGAGGTGAAGCTGCCGTTTTCCAGAATGGTGTAGCGATTATCGGCGCGCTGCTTCATTAGATCGGCGTCGCCGCGGCCCTGACGTCCCACCATCTGGTAGTTACCGTTCCAGACGTTGGTGTCTTTACTGTTCAGGTTGGACCAGGCTTTCGGACCTTTCAGGATGACCTGGTTGTCGTCATAGCGCACATTACCCAGCGCGTCGACGGTGCGTACCGGCGTGGTTTGCCCCTCTTGCTGGCGCTGATGCAGTTGCATTTCATCCGACTGCAGGCGGCTGTTGCCTTGCTGGACATCTACGTTTCCGGTGAATACCGCGTCGTCCGGATAGTTTCCCTTCGCCGCGTCGGAATGAATCGTGACCGGCAGCTGGTTCGTCTGGCCATTGACCAGCGGGCGATTATAGCTCGGCACGCCCAGCATACACTGCGACATAAGATCGTCGGCCAGAGCAGACTGACTGGATATCGCTGCGCCAATCATGGTGGCCAGCAGGGTAGGTAGTCGTTTATTCATACGCGGTATCGAGAATTCCATGAAAACTGGCATCATGCCGACAATCGGGTCAGAGACTAACGTACTGCCCGGCGTTGTGCCAGTGTTAATCCTTGTCTGTCCGCGTTGCCGTTAGGCGCTGGGGTAAATGACAGGTATGATAATGCAATTTTCAGCCGCAAGCATGGCGAATTGAGGAGTTTATGCGCTACTGGGGAAAAGTTATTGGGCTGGTGCTGGGGCTGCTTTCCGGCGCCGGTTTTTGGGGCATTGTGTTCGGCCTGCTGATTGGCCATTTGATCGATAAGGTTCGCAGCGCAAAAGGACAGGCCTGGTTCGCGAATAACCAAACCCGGCAGACGCTGTTTTTTCAGACCACTTTTCAGGTAATGGGCCATCTGACCAAATCGAAAGGGCGCGTTACCGAAGCCGATATTCAAATCGCTTCTTTATTAATGGATCGCATGCAGCTGCATGGCGAGGCACGTACCGCCGCGCAGCGCGCCTTCCGCGAAGGCAAGCAGGGCGACTATCCGTTACGCAGCAAACTGCGCGAGCTGCGCAGCGCCTGTTTCGGCCGCTTCGATCTGATTCGGATGTTTCTGGAAATTCAGATTCAGGCTGCCTTCGCCGACGGTTCGCTGCACCCGAACGAGCGGCAGGTGCTTTACGTCATTGCCGAAGAGCTGGGCATTTCGCGCATCCAGTTCGATCAGTTCCTGCGCATGATGGAGGGTGGCCAACAGTTTGGCGGCCAGGGCGGCGGTTATCAGCAGGCGCAGCGCGGGCCGACGCTGGAAGACGCCTGTAGCGTGCTGGGGGTCAAAAGCAGCGATGACGCCACCACCATTAAGCGCGCCTACCGCAAGCTGATGAGCGAGCATCATCCCGACAAGCTGGTGGCGAAAGGCCTGCCGCCAGAGATGATGGAGATGGCGAAACAGAAGGCGCAGGAGATTCAGGCGGCTTACGATCTGATTCGCCGCGAGAAAGGATTTAAGTAACCGCAGGCGCGAGGTTAAAAATCCGCTGGCTGGCGAAACGTCATGCTGTTGCCGAACGCCGGATGGGTAATAGTCAGCGACTCGGCATGCAGCAGCAGACGCGGCGCGCGCGCCTTCGCCTCAGGATGAGCGTAAAAGCCGTCGCCGAGAATAGGATGACCCAGCGCCAGCATATGCACGCGCAGCTGGTGCGAACGGCCGGTAATCGGCTTCAGCGCCACGCGCGCGCTGTTGTCGGCCAGATACTCCAGCACTTCATATTCGGTCTGCGCCGCTTTGCCGGTTTCAAAACAGACCTTCTGTTTTGGCCGGTTCGGCCAGTCGCAAATCAGTGGAAGATCCACCACGCCTTTTTCCGCAGCCGGATGACCCCAGACGCGCGCCACGTAGCGTTTAGAGGGTTCGCGCTCGCGAAACTGACGCTTCAGCTCACGCTCCGCCGTTTTGGTCAGCGCCACCGCAATCACGCCGCTGGTGGCCATATCGAGGCGATGCACTGACTCCGCCTGCGGGAAGTCGCGCTGAATGCGCGTCATTACGCTGTCTTTGTGCTCTTCCAGACGGCCAGGGACCGACAGCAGTCCGCTCGGCTTATTGACCACCATAATGTGCGCATCCTGATAAAGGATATGCAGCCAGGGCTCGCGTGGCGGATTGTAGGGTTCCATTTTTATATCTGCTTATAGATCAAAGAAAAGGGGCGAAATAGCCCCTGCGTATATTCTCACTTCGCCAGCGCGATGAGAGGGCGCGATCGCAATGTCGTTAAAGGCGCGTCCCGCCTCACTCTGATTCGGGACGCCTGCGCTTCGGTTCCTCTCCCCGACGGAGAGAGATTACTGATGCGTGACCACGATCAGGCGCAGCGCGTCGAGACGCCAGTTCGCCTGGCTCAGGCTTTCCAGCACCTGCTGACGGTTGCTCTCCAGCGCCTCAATCTCATCTTCACGGATATTCGGGTTGACCGCCTTCAGCGCTTCAAGACGCGACAGCTCCGCGCCCAGCCTCTCATCCGCTTCGGCACGCGCCGCGTCGATCAGGGTCTGCGCTTCCGCTACTACTTTCTCTTCAGCCTGCATCAGGATCGCGTGTACGTCCTGCTGCACCGCGTTGACCAGCTTGCTGCCAGTGTGGCGATTCACCGCATTAAGCTGACGGTTAAAGCTTTCAAACTCGACCTTGCCCGCCAGGTTAGTGCCGTTGCGATCCAGCAGCATGCGGATCGGCGTCGGCGGCAGAAAACGGGTCAGCTGCAGATGCTTCGGTGCCTGCGCTTCTACCACGTAGATCGTTTCGACCAGCAGCGTGCCTACCGGCAGCGCCTTGTTTTTCAGCAGCGACAGTGCGCAGCTGCCGGTGTCGCCGGAGAGGATCAGATCCAGACCGTTGCGGATCAGCGGATGCTCCCAGGTGATGAACTGGGTATCTTCGCGCGACAGCGCCTGGTCACGGTTAAAGGTGATGGTGCAGCCATCTTCCGGCAGGCCAGGGAAATCGGGCACCAGCATATGATCGGACGGCGTCAGCACGATCAGGTTATCGCTGCGATCCTCCTGATTGATACCGACGATATCGAACAGGTTGAGCGCGAAGTTCACCAGCTCGGTGTCATTGTCCTGCGCGGCGATCTCTGCTGCCAGCGCCTGTGCCGCTTCGCCGCCGTTGGAGTTGAGCTCCAGCAGACGGTCGCGCCCATGCTCCAGCTGCGACTTCAGCGACTCGTGCTGTTTGCGGCACTCGGCGATAAATTCATCCAGACCTTCGCTGTTTTCCGGCGCGGCAAGGAAGTTAATCAGCTGCTGATGAACGCTGTCGTAGATCGTACGGCCGGTCGGGCAGGTATGCTCGAACGCGTCGAGTCCTTCGTGATACCAGCGCAGCAATACCGCCTGAGCGGTCTTCTCCAGCCAGGGCACCATAATCTGAATGTCGTGCGCCTGACCGATACGATCGAGACGACCGATGCGCTGCTCCAGCAGATCCGGGTTAAACGGCAGATCGAACATTACCAGACGGCTAGAGAACTGGAAGTTACGCCCTTCAGAACCAATTTCCGAGCAGAGCAGCACCTGCGCGCCGTTCTCTTCCGAGGCGAACCAGGCGGCGGCGCGGTCGCGTTCGATAATCGACAACCCTTCGTGGAATACCGCGGCGCGGATGCCTTCGCGCTCGCGCAGCACCTGCTCCAGCTGTAGCGCGGTGGCCGCTTTGGCGCAGATCACCAGCACTTTCTCTTTGCGGTTGCTGGTCAGGTAGCCAAGCAGCCACTCGACGCGCGGGTCGAAGTTCCACCAGGTGCCGCTATCGCCTTCAAACTCCTGATAAATTTGCTCAGGGTAGAGCAGGTCGCGCGCGCGCTCTTCCGCGCTTTTGCGGGCGCCCATAATACCGGATACCTTGATGGCGGTCTGATACTGAGCGGGCAGCGGCAGACGGATCTGATGCAGCTCGCGTTTCGGGAAGCCCTTCACGCCGTTACGCGTGTTGCGGAACAGCACGCGGCTGGTGCCGTGGCGATCCATCAGCATAGAGATCAACTCTTTGCGCGCCTCGAGTTTGCCGTCGCGCTCGCTGTTGGCGACCTGCAGAAGCGGCTCAATATCCTCTTCGCCCACCAGATCGTTGATCATATTCATCTCATCCTGCGAGATGGCTTTATCAGCCAGCAGCGAGGAGACCGCGTCGGCAATCGGACGAAAATGCTGTTGTTCCTCGAGGAACTGCGCGAAGTCGTGGAAGCGGTCAGGGTCGAGCAGACGCAGACGCGCGAAGTGGCTCTCCATACCCAGCTGTTCCGGCGTCGCGGTCAGCAGCAGCACGCCGGGGATCTGTTCCGCCAGCTGTTCAATAACTGCATATTCGCGGCTCGGCTCCCCTTCGCTCCAGGCGAGATGGTGCGCTTCGTCGACCACCATCAGATCCCATTCAGCCTCCGCCAGCAGTTCAAGGCGCTGCTTGTTGCGACGAACGAAGTCGAGCGAGCAGATAATCAGCTGTTCGGTCTCAAAGGGGTTATCGCTGTCGTGCTGCGCCTCGGCGTAGCGATCGTCGTCAAACAGCGCGAAACGCAGGTTAAAGCGGCGCAGCATCTCTACCAGCCACTGGTGCTGCAGGGTTTCCGGCACGATGATCAAGACGCGATCGGCGCGTCCGGCCAGCAGCTGCTGCTGGATAATCATGCCGGCTTCAATGGTTTTGCCGAGGCCTACTTCGTCCGCCAGCAGCACGCGCGGCGCATGACGGCGGCCCACGTCGTGGGCGATATGCAGCTGATGCGGGATCAGGTTGGTGCGCATGCCGCGCAGGCCGCTGACCGGCAGGCGATACTGGGCGCTCTGATATTTGCGGGCGCGATAGCGCAGGGCGAAGCGGTCCATGCGGTCGAGCTGACCGGCGAACAGGCGATCCTGCGGTTTGCTGAACACCAGCTTGCTGTCGAGCATCACTTCTCGCAGCACCACCTCGCTTTCGTCAGTATCAAGACGCGTACCGATATAGGTCATCAGGTCATTTTCATTGCGTACTTCATCGACGCGCATTTGCCAGCCTTCGTGGCTGGTCACCGTATCGCCCGGATTAAAGATAACGCGAGTCACCGGGGAGTCGTTACGGGCATAGAGGCGATTTTCGCCCGTTGCCGGAAACAGCAGCGTAACCATGCGTGCGTCTGCCGCCACGACTGTGCCGAGTCCCAGTTCACTTTCCGTATCACTAATCCAGCGCTGACCTAATGTAAAAACCATATCTTTTTAGCTCGAATTTTTAAGGTGTTTTTGGTGATGTTTCCCCGCCACAGGCAATACCTTTTCCCCAGACAAAGAGAGGTCTGGTCAGGTTTTAAGAGCGGTGAGATGCAGGAAGGGCGCTATGGTACTGGAAGGCAGGCCGTTCGTCACCTGTCAAAAAAGCCCCAGCTGCCCAGTAATCAGTGTAGCAAAGTCGCCGTCGACGAAAGGCAAAATGCCGTCGGCCACCGGCTGTAGCTGCTTGCTGACGTAGTGATCGTAATCAAGCGGCGTGACGCGCGCCTCCAGGGGTTCAGGGCCTGCCGTGGCGATCACATAGCGGATCGAGCCGCCGTTCTGATACTGCAAAGGACGGTTCAGCTTGCGGTTCTGCTCATCTGCCAGCCGCGCGGCGCGCACGTGCGGCGGCACGTTGCGCTCATAGTCGGCCAGAGGACGGCGCAGCCGTTTTTTATAGATCAGCTGGTCATCCAGCTCGCCCGCCAGCAGCCGCGCCACCGTGTCGCGCACGTAATCCTGCCACGGCTCGCCGCGGAAGATACGGCCATAGAGCGCCTGCTGAAACTGCTGCGCCAGCGGCGTCCAGTCGGTGCGTACCGACTCCAGGCCTTTGAATACCAGCCGCTCCTGCGCGCCATCGCGGATCAGCCCGGCGTAACGCTTTTTGCTGCCCTGTTCGGCGCCGCGAATGGTCGGCATCAGGAAACGGCAGAAGTGGTTTTCATACTCCAGCTCCAGCGCGCTGGCGAGACCGTACTGCTGCTGCAGATGCTCACGCCACCACGCATTTATCTGCTGCGCCAGAGAACGGCCGATCGCTGCCGCCTCCGCTTCGCTGTGCGGCGATTTCAGCCAGACAAAGGTCGAATCGGTATCGCCGTAAATAACGTCGTAGCCCTGCGCCTCTATCAGTTCGCGCGTCTGCTGCATAATAAGGTGGCCGCGCAGCGTAATCGACGAGGCGAGACGAGGATCGAAGAAGCGACAGGCGCTGGTGCCGAGCACGCCGTAAAAGGCGTTCATAATAATTTTCAGCGCCTGCGACAGCGGCTTATTGCCCTGTTTTTTAGCCGCTTCGCGCCCCTGCCAGATCTGCTCGACGATAGCGGGCAGGCAGTGGGTGTGACGCGAAAAGCGCGCCTCGCGAAAGCCGGGCACTGAATCAGCGTCGTCCGGATGAGCCAGGCCTTCAACCAGCCCGACCGGATCGATCAGGAAGGTGCGGATAATCGACGGGTAGAGGCTTTTGTAATCCAGCACCAGCACCGAGTCGTAGAGGCCGGGGCGGGAGTCCATCACGTAGCCGCCGGGGCTCGCTTCCGGCGCGACTTCGCCGAGACCGGGTGCCACAAAGCCTGCGCGGTGCATACGCGGAATATAGAGATGGCTAAAAGCCGCCACCGATCCGCCGTGGCGATCCACCGCCAGGCCGTTGACCGCCGCGCGCTCCAGCAAAAACGGCATAATCTCGGTTTTATGGAAAATGCGCGTCACCAGCTCGCAGTCTTTCAGGTTGTAACGCGCCAGCGCCGGCTTATCGTTGGCGAAGCGCCAGTTGATCTCTTCCATGCGATGCCAGGGATTATCGATCGCTTTGCCTTCGCCCAGCAGCTGCTGCGACACCGCTTCCAGGCTGAATGAGGGAAAAGTCCAGAAGGCAGATTTCAGCGCCTCGATGCCGTCGATAATCAGGCGGCCAGCGGCGCTGGCAGAAAAGACGCCGGGCTTAAAACCGTGTTCGCGCCACTCCAGCGGCGCATTCTGGCGTCCCAGGCGCAGCGGGATGGCGTAGCGGTCGGCATGTTTCTGCAGGACACGCAGGTCGAACTGCACCAGGTTCCAGCCGATTATCACGTCGGGATCGTGCTGCGCAAACCAGGCGTTGAGCGCCTCCAGCAGCTGCGGGCGCGTATCGCAATAGATCAGCTCGAAATCGAGCGCGCTGGCGTCGCCGTTGGGCGGCCCCAGCATAAAAACCTGACGCTGGCCGCAGCCTTCAAGGCCGATGCAGTAGAGTTCGCCGTGTTGGGTGGTCTCGATATCCAGCGACACCCACTTAAGCGGCGGTCGGTAGTCGAGATGGGGCTTCAGGCGGCCATTGACCAGCGCGTCACCCTGCGGCTCGCCGCTGAACCAGACCGGCGCGGTGATAAAGCGCTCCATCAGAAAACGCTCCGGCGGCCGGATATCCGCCTCAAAGACCGGGATGCCCTGTTCGCGCAGCAGCTTCTCCAGCCGCTGCAGCTGACGGTGCTGGCGGCAATAGAGGCCGAATACCGGACGACGGCGGAAATCCTTTAGCTCCAGCGGCTGCAGGCGCACCTGACGTTCGTCGCGCAGCAGCGCTTCCACCTGCGGCTGATAGTCGCGCGGAATAAAGGCTACCGACTCCTGGACCGGCAATGCCAGACGCTGTGGGCCGTTGTCCGTCGCCAGCCAGAAAATGATTTCGGTGCCCTGAGCGCTGTCGCGCCAGTGGCGGGTAAGCAGGAATCCTGCGCGGGGCGTATTCACGTCGGCTCCAGAGGGGAAAAACAGCCAGAGTATAACATGGTTATTTATCCAGTGCGTGCGGCGCGCTTTTGTCAACATCGCCCTACAATTCTTACCTTGACGCTGTTGCGCCGCCTCTGGACAATCCAGCTTCGAAATTTTGTTAAGGAAGGTTATGGAAGCCTGGATTCAACATCTGTTTACGCAGTCGCTGGAGTACGCGCTTATCGCCGTTGCGCTGGTGACCTTTCTTGAATCGCTGGCCTTTGTCGGCCTGCTGCTGCCGGGCACCGTTATGATGGCAAGCCTGGGCGCGCTGGTTGGCAGCGGACAGATTGGGCTTTATCCCGCGTGGGCGGCGGGCTTTGTCGGTTGTCTGCTGGGCGACTGGCTCTCTTACGGCATCGGCTGGAAGTTTCAGGGACCGCTGCACCGCTGGAAATATCTGCAAAAGTATAAGGGCCTGCTGGATAAAACCGAGCACGCGCTGCACCAGCACAGTATGTTCACTATTCTGGTCGGGCGTTTCGTCGGGCCGACGCGTCCGCTGATCCCGCTGGCGGCTGGCATGCTGGAGCTGCCGGTGCGCAAGTTTCTGCCGCCGAACCTGATCGGCTGCCTGCTATGGCCGCCGCTCTATCTTCTGCCGGGCATCCTGGCGGGCGTGGCGATCGACGTGCCGAAAGATGCGCAGAGCGGTGCGTTCAAGTGGCTGCTGCTGCTGGTCGCGCTGCTGGTCTGGCTCGGCTGCTGGCTCGGCTGGCGCTGGTGGCGCAGCGGCAAAAGCCGCGACTGGGCCACGGCCTGGCTGCCGCCGCAGCGTCTGCGCTGGCTGGCGCCGCTGGGAATAGCCATCGCGATTGCCGCCTTTACGGCGATCCAGTTCCATCCGATGATGCCGATGTTCCGCCAGCTTTTATGGCGCGTCTTCTTTGCCTGACGAGCGCGCGATGCCGAGCACGTCGGCCTCGCGCGTGTCGCCCGACAGCAGCGTTTCGGTCGCGCCATCCCAGTAGACGCGGCCATCGACGATCACCAGACTGCGCGGCGCAATCTGCTGCGCATCCTCCAGACTATGCGACACCATCAGCAGGGTAATGGCCCGCGCCTCGCAGACGCGTCGCACCAGCTGCAACATCTCATTGCGCAGGGCGGGATCGAGCGCCGAGAAGGGCTCGTCCAGCAGCAGGACCGGACGGTCGCGCAGCAGGCAGCGCGCCAGCGCCGCCCGCTGCCGCTGACCGCCGGATAGCTGGCCCGGCAGGCGCGTCAGCAGATCGCTTAATCCCACCTGATGGGCAATCTCCTCCAGCTGTTGCCGCTGCGCGGCGTTCAGCTTCAGGCCAGGATGCAGGCCCAGCGCCATGTTCTGCTGCACGCTAAGGTGCGGAAACAGGTTGTTCTCCTGAAACAGCATCGAAACCGGACGCTGCGCCGGTACGCTGTGGGTGTGATCCGCGCCGTCGATGCGCAGCACGCCCTGGCTGACCGGCAAAAATCCGGCGATCAGGCTGAGCAGCGTGCTTTTGCCTGCACCGCTCGGGCCGAGCACTGCCAGCCGCTCGCCGCGCTCAGCGCTAAAGCTGAAACGCATCGGCAGATGTTGATAGAGGTAGGTCAGATTAGTCAGTGTCAGCATGGCGGCCAGGTAATTTTTCCATCAGGGTAAAGAGCAGCAGGCAGATCGCTAACAGCAGCAGGGCGGTGACCGCGCCGTCCGCGCCGCGATAGGCGCCAGTCTGCTGGTAGAGGTAAAAGGGCAGCGTGCGGAAGTCGGCGCTGCCAAACAGCGCCACTACGCCGAAGTCACCGATCGACAGCACGCAGGCGAAGGCGAGCGCCTGCGCCAGCGGGCGTTTCAGCGCGCGCAGCTCGATCAGCCACAGCCGGTTCCAGCCGCTGATGCCCAGCGAGGCGCACAGGTGAGCGTAGCGCTCGGCG
This sequence comes from Pantoea sp. UBA5923, assembly GCF_002431095.1. Taxonomy (NCBI): domain Bacteria; kingdom Pseudomonadati; phylum Pseudomonadota; class Gammaproteobacteria; order Enterobacterales; family Erwiniaceae; genus Pantoea; species Pantoea sp. UBA5923. The sequence goes on from NZ_DJDN01000066.1 coordinate 35,790, forward strand.
CTGTCACGCATCGGGTTTTCCAGCACTTTTAGCGCATAGGGAATAGCAAGCAGAGCGTTGGCGAAGATGACCAGCCCGTCGGGCGAGTCGGGCAGGCCCGTGGTGGCGTTGAACAGCAGAAAGAAGCCCGTCGCCAGCACGATGCCGGGCATCGCCAGAATCAGCATGCCGCTGGTCTCCATCAGCTGCGCAGGCAGCGCGCGCTGGCGCAGACGCAGCTCGCGGCTGCTCCACAGCAGCATCATGGTCAGCGTGACGCAGAGCGCGCCCGCGCCGATTGCGATACGCAGCGACGTCATGGTCGCCTGCCAGAGCGCCGGTTCGGCCAGCGCACCGCCTAGTCCGCCGCGCAGCCCGTCCACGACGACCGCCAGCAGCGGCGGCAGCAGCAGCAAGAGCGCCAGCGCGATAATCAGACCGTCGCCGATCTGTGCGCGCCGTGAATCCTGCGGATCGCGCCAGCCGCGCAGCAGCGCCCGGCCAGCCGGGATCGCCTTGCTGAAGCGCTGGCTCAGCAGCACCAGGGTCAGACAGAAAGCGAGCTGGATCAGCGCCAGCAGCGCGGCGCGGCCAGGATCGTAGTCGAAACTCAGCGCCTGAAAGATGGCCAGCTCAATGGTGGTGGCCTGCGGGCCGCCGCCGAGCGAGAGGACGGTCGCGAAGCTGGCGAAGCAGAGCATAAAAATCAGCGCGCCGGTCGGCAGCAGCTGACGGCGCAGCCAGGGCCACTCCAGCAGGCGGAAAAAGTGCCAGCCGCGCAGGCCGAGCTGGGCGGCGAGCTGGCGCTGTTCACCTGGAATATTTTCCAGCGTCTGGAGCATCAGGCGCGTCGCCAGCGGCAGATTAAAAAAGCAGTGCGCCAGCAGAATGCCCTGCAGCCCATAGGGGGAGAAGCGGTAGTCGATGCCGAGCAGCTGACAGGTTTGCGCCAGCCAGCCGACGCGGCCATAGACCGTCAGCAGGCCGAAGACCGCCACCAGCACCGGCAGCACCAGCGTCATGGCGCAGAGGCGCAGCAGCAGCTGACGGCCGGGGAAGCGCCTGCGGTAAAGCGCGCGCGCCAGCGGTATTGCCGGCAGCAGCGAGAGCAGGGCGGAGAGCAGCGCCTGCGCGAAGGAGAAAAGCACCACATGGCGCAGATAGCTGTCGTGCAGCAGCGCGCGCCAGTCGCCTTGCGGCGCGCTGAACCAGAGCGCGCCGAACGCCAGCAGCGCCACGGCGCACAGCAGCAGCGCGGCGCTGCTGCCGGGCACCATCCACAGCGGGATTAGCGGCTGACGGCGCGTTGCCATGCACTGATCCAGTTTGCGCGCTGCTGCGCCACTTCCTGCGGGCTGTACTGGAGCGCGGTTTGCGGCACGCTAAGCGTCTGGAAACCTGCCGGCAGGTCACTTTTAATCACCGGATACATCCAGTTGCCCGTGGGGATCGCGTTCTGGAAGGCAGGCGTCAGCATAAACTGCATAAACTGCTGCGCCAGCTTCGGCTGCTTGCTGCTGGCGAGCTGCGCGGCGACCTCAACCTGCAGATAGTGGCCTTCGGCGAACGGCGCCGCGGCGTAGTTCTCTTTCTTCTCTTCGATAAGGTGATAAGCAGGCGAGGTGGTGTAGCTCAGCACCAGATCGCCTTCGCCTTTCAGGAACAGGCCGTAGGCTTCACTCCAGCCTTTGGTGACGGTGACGGTTTTACGCGCCAGCTTCTGCCAGGCTTCCGGCGCGTTGTCGCCATAAACCTTCTGCATCCAGAGCAGCAGACCCAGGCCTGGGGTGCTGGTGCGCGGATCTTCATAAATCACGCGCCATTTTTCCGGGCTCTCCACCAGCTCTTTCAGGCTGGTCGGCGGGTTTTTAAGGCGTTTTTTGTCATAGACGAAGGCGAAGTAGCCGTAGTCGAAAGGCACAAAGGTCTGATCCTGCCAGCCGCCCGGCAGCGTCAATGTGCGGGTATCAACCCCGCTTTTGGCGAACAGGCCGGTCTGCTGCGCGGCCTGCAGCAGATTGTTGTCGAGGCCGAGTACCACGTCGGCCTTACTGTTTTTACCCTCCATGCGCACGCGGTTTAACAGCGAGACGCCATCCTCCAGCGCCACATAGCGCAGTTCGCAGCCGCACTGCGCTTCGAAGGCTTTTTTCACCGCCGGGCCGGGGCCCCATTCCGCAGAGAACGAGTCATAGGTGTAGACGGTCAGAAGAGGTTTTGCCGCCAGCGCCGGCAAGGACAGTAACATCAGCAGAGGGAGAATCTGTTTAACCACTTTGCGCTCCTTGGGGAGAATTGTTATGAGTCGCAAAGGATCTGAGCGTAGCAGCCTCTCAAATCCCTACGTCGGTATTAACCGAATCAGGTTCGACGGGTTTCTCTCAGCCTTTTGCAGGCACCCCGTTGAGAACGGCTCATTCTAGACATTTCGTCGGCAGGGGGAAAGCGTCACAGCGTCGGCGGCGCGAACCAGGCGGATTTAAAGTCAAACCAGCCGAGCGTATTGAGCCGCACGCCGCGCATGCTGCGCTGGCCCTCCAGCAGCAGCCAGTGATGGAACAGCGGATGCACACCGTCTGTGTCCAGCAGCCGTTTGCTCCATTCGGCAAGCGGCAGCGCTTTACGTCGCCAGCGCGCGGCATCCTCTTCCCAGTCGAGCGGCAGGCAGCGATGCAGCAGCGGGATCTCATAAAGCTGGGCAAACAGCGCATACTCCAGCGGCAGGGTGAAGTTCACGCTGCCGAGCCAGACATCGCTTTCCGCTTCGCCCTGATGCCAGGTCTCATAGTCGACCGCGCGGGTAATCAACCGCACATTGTGCTGCGCCAGTAGCGGACGCAGCGCGTTGGCGATGCCCTCATGTTCAACATGCTGGCTGTACCACGTCAGCGTCAGGCTCTCCAGTCCGGGCGGTTTCGTCGCTGGCGTCAGGTCGCGGCGGTGATGCCAGCGCGGCAGCAGCCCGTAAGCGGGATACCAGTAGCGCTGATAGCCAGCCTCGGCATGGTTGAGCAGGGCGACAGGGTTAAACAGATGGCAGAGCCAGCGCCGGATAGCCGCGTCGCGCCCCTGGGCCGAACGCTGATCGAACAGCAGAAAATAGCAGCCCTCTTCAAGGCGGCTCTCTTCCAGTTTTTCATCCTCCGCGGTGCCCTGCAGCCGCACGCCGGAATAGACCAGTTCGTCGCTAATCTCCGGCAGCACCCAGATAGAGACGTCATCTATCAGCGCGCGAAAGCCGAAGTAGTCATCAAACGCCTCGATCTTCAGCTGGCTGTGCTGGTTGCGCACCACGCGATAAGGGCCGGTGCCGACCGGATGACGTGCGAAGTCGCGCATCTGCGGCCACTCGCGCGGCAGGATCATGGCGCTGACGCTGCCGAGCAGCCACGGCAGCCAGTCGTCCGGCGCGCTGAGACTGATATCCAGCGTCCAGGGGGCGGGCGAATCGATCTGGCGGATATGGGAGAAGAGCGGCAGCGCACGCAGGCGCTCCAGGCTTGCCATCACATCCGCCATTTCCAGCTCGCGGCCGTGATGAAAGCGGATCGCCGGGCGGACGTAAAAGCGCCAGTGCAGCGGCGAAAGCGCCTGCCAGTGATGGGCGATATCCGCCTCGACTTCCCCATTTTCCTCATTTATGCGCGTCAGTCCGTTAAATATCTGGCGAGCAAGATGCGTTTCAGAACGGCGCAGCGGCGAGCCGGGAAGCAGATTCAGCAGCGGCCGGTAGTAAAGCACGCGCAAAATATGTTTGCCCTGTCGGAAACTGCGGCCGAGATGTGCGCGGATCATCTCACCTACTTCCGCCTTGTCGCCCACCAGCTGCACCAGCTGATCGATGCGATCCTGCTCCAGCAGATCTTCAGCGCGCTGCTGCTGAAGCGCGAGTCCGGTGTAGCAAAAGGTGAGCTGTGAACGTTTGCCGCGCCCCGCCTCCGCCTGCCAGATAAGCCAGCCTGCCTCCTGCATCGCATTGAGCAGGTTGCGCATATGGCGACGTGAACAGTGCAGCCGCTCGGCCAGCTCGTTTAGCGTAACCAGCTGGCTTTCGCCCTGACAGCTTTGCCACAGCCGGATGAACTGCTGCTTGAGGCGTGATGAGGACATAAAAGAGGAACTCCCTGTGAAAAGCGCTCAGTTTTTCCTGCCTCATATTAAGGGCAAAATTGGAACTATTGGAAGAGCGGGAGGCATTCACCCCTGAATGGCGCTCGACCATGATGCCGCTGCGGCGGGATCTTTTCTGAGTAGGGTGCAATTACACCGCCAGCAGAGATTTTTTCTGCTGGCTTTTTTATGTTGCGTTAGAATTTATCTTCTTGTTTTTCCTGCTTCAACTTCAAAGGGATTTCGCTATGAAATCGCTGTTAACCCGGAAGCGCCGTATTAATCCGGTCTTTCTCGCCTTTATGGCAGCCTCTTTTATGATTGGTGTCGCCGGCGCGCTGCAGGCGCCGACGCTGAGCCTGTTTCTGACCCGTGAAGTGCAGGCGCGTCCCTTCTGGGTAGGGCTGTTTTTTACCGTTAACGCCATCGCGGGCATTGCCGTCAGCATGCTGGTGGCGAAGCGTTCCGACAGCCGCGGCGATCGCCGCACGCTGATCCTCTTTTGCTGTCTGATGGCCTTTTGCAACGCGCTGCTGTTTGCTTTTACCCGCCACTATCTGACGCTGATTACGCTTGGCGTGCTGCTCTCGGCGCTGGCCAGCGTGTCGATGCCGCAGATTTTCGCGCTGGCGCGCGAGTATGCTGACCAGTCGGCGCGCGAAGCGGTGATGTTCAGCTCGGTTATGCGCGCGCAGCTTTCGCTTGCCTGGGTAATCGGCCCGCCGCTGTCGTTTGCGCTGGCGCTTAACTTTGGCTTTGTTACGCTCTTTCTGGTGGCGGCCGCGCTGTTTCTGCTCTGTATTCTGCTGATTAAGTTTACGTTGCCTTCGGTGCCGCGCGCCGCGCCGCTGATGCAGAGCGGCGGTATGCCGTTGAGCGGCTGGCGCGACCGCGATGTACGCCTGTTGTTTATCGCCTCGATGACTATGTGGACCTGCAATACCATGTATATCATCGATATGCCCCTTTATATCAGCGTAACGCTGGGGCTGCCGGAGAAGCTGGCGGGGTTGCTGATGGGGACGGCGGCTGGGCTGGAGATCCCGGTGATGCTGCTGGCCGGGCACTATGCGAAGCGCGTCGGCAAGCGCAATCTGATGCTGATCGCGCTGGCGGCGGGCATCCTGTTTTACGCCGGGCTGGCGATGTTCGCTTCGCAGACCGCGCTGATGGCGCTGCAGCTGTTTAACGCGGTTTTTATCGGCATTATCGCCGGTATCGGCATGCTGTGGTTTCAGGATTTAATGCCGGGCAGGCCGGGGGCGGCGACCACAATGTTCACCAACTCCATTTCTACCGGGATGATTCTGGCGGGCGTGATTCAGGGGACGTTAAGCGAGCGCTTCGGCCATATTGCGGTCTACTGGCTGGCGCTGGGGCTGGCTGTCGCGGCGTTCGCTATGTCGGCACGCGTGAAGAACGTATAAAAGGAAGGGCGACGCAGTGGTCGCCCTGGGCTTTGCTCCTCTGCCCATACCACCCGCGCTTTAACTCTGGGGTCGTCTGGGCTTGAGGCTTTATCCGCCTTAATTCAGAAACGCAGGCTGGCGCTGTTCGTAGTCGCTGATAGCGGCTTCGTGCTGCAGCGTCAGACCGATACTGTCGAGGCCGTTCAGCATGCAGTGGCGGCGGAAGCTGTCGATCTCGAATGGATAAACCTTATCGCCCGCCGTCACCGTCTGCGCTTCAAGATCGACGGTAAAGCGAATGCCCGGCTGCGCCGCAACCAGCTTAAACATCTCGTCGACCTGCTCGTCGCTGAGGCGAACCGGCAGCAGCTGGTTGTTAAAGCTGTTGCCGTAGAAAATATCGGCAAAGCTCGGCGCAATCACAACGTGAAAACCAAAGTCGGTCAGCGCCCAGGGGGCGTGCTCGCGCGATGAGCCGCAGCCGAAGTTTTCACGCGCCAGCAGAATGCTGGTGCCCTGAAACTCCGGCTTGTTCAGCACAAAGCTGGCGGTCGGTACGGTGCCCGCGTCGTCGTCAAAACGCCAGTCGTGAAACAGATGCGCGCCAAAGCCGGTGCGCGTCACCTTCTGCAGGAACTGTTTGGGAATAATGGCGTCGGTGTCGACGTTCGCCGCGTCCAGCGGGGCGACGATGCCGGTATGCTGAGTAAATTTATTCGCCATGATTAAGCTCCTGTCAGTTCACGGATATCGGCAAAATGGCCGGAAACAGCGGCAGCGGCAGCCATCGCCGGGCTGACCAGATGCGTGCGTCCGCCGCGGCCCTGACGGCCTTCGAAGTTACGGTTGCTGGTGGAGGCGCAGCGCTCGCCCGGATTCAGGCGGTCATTGTTCATCGCCAGACACATTGAGCAACCCGGCAGACGCCATTCAAAGCCAGCCTCGAGGAAAATCTTGTCCAGACCTTCCGCTTCCGCCTGCGCTTTTACCGGGCCGGAACCCGGCACCACCATCGCGACCACGCCCGGCGCGACCTTACGCCCTTTGGCGATAGCCGCGGCGGCACGCAGATCTTCAATACGCGAGTTGGTGCAGGAGCCGATAAATACCTTATCGATTGCCACGTCAGTCAGGCGAATGCCCGGCTGCAGATTCATATAGGCCAGCGCTTTCTCAGCGGAGGCGCGCTCGACCGGATCGGCAAACGAGGCCGGGTTCGGGATCGCCTGATCTACGGCGATCACCTGGCCTGGGTTGGTGCCCCAGGTCACCTGTGGCGCGATATCGGCGGCGTTCAGCGTGACGACGGCGTCATAGTGCGCGCCTTCATCCGACTTCAGGGTACGCCAGTACTCTACCGCCTGTTCCCACTTCTCGCCCTGCGGCGCGAACTGACGACCTTTCAGGTAGTTGAAGGTGGTATCGTCCGGCGCGACCAGACCCGCTTTGGCGCCCATCTCGATCGCCATATTGCACAGCGTCATACGACCTTCCATGCTCAGCGCTTCGATAGCCGGGCCGCAGAACTCGACCACATGGCCGGTACCGCCTGCGCTGCCGGTTTTACCGATAATCGCCAGCACGATATCTTTCGCGGTAATACCTGGGGCGGCTTCGCCCAGCACTTCGATTTTCATGGTCTTCGCGCGACCCTGCTTCAGCGTCTGGGTAGCGAATACATGTTCTACTTCCGAGGTGCCGATACCAAAGGCGAGCGAACCGAATGCGCCGTGGGTGGCGGTGTGCGAATCGCCGCAGACGATGGTCATACCCGGCAGCGTCATGCCTTGCTCAGGCCCGATAACGTGCACGATGCCCTGGAAGGGGTGGTTCAGATCGTAGAGCTGCACGCCGAACTCGGCGCAGTTCTTGATCAGCTCTTGCATCTGGATGCGCGCCATCTCGCCAGAGGCATTGATGTCTTTGGTCTGGGTCGAGACGTTGTGATCCATGGTGGCGAACGTCTTCGACGGCTGACGCACCTTGCGGCCATGCGCGCGCAGGCCGTCGAAAGCCTGCGGCGAGGTCACTTCGTGGATCAGGTGACGGTCGATATAGAGCAGCGGCGTCTCGTCAGGCGCTTCGTGAACGACATGTGCATCAAATAACTTCTGGTATAAGGTTTTCATTATTTTATTTTTCCTCGGCGATAAAGCGGGCAATGATGCTGCCCATCTCATCAGTCGTGACGGCGGGGCCGTCACCGGCCAAATCTCGGGTGCGGTAGCCTTCTTCCAGCGCGCGGCTGATAGCGCGCTCAATGCTGTCGGCGGCGGCGTCTGCATTCAGGCTGTAGCGCAGCAGCAGCGACAGCGACAGGATCTGCGCCACCGGGTTAGCAATATTCTGTCCGGCGATATCCGGCGCGGAGCCGCCTGCCGGTTCATACAGACCAAAGCCCTCTTCGTTCAGGCTGGCTGAGGGCAGCATGCCCATCGAGCCGGTAATCATGGCGCACTCGTCAGAAAGAATATCGCCAAACAGGTTCGAGCAGAGCAGGACGTCGAACTGCGACGGATCTTTGATCAGCTGCATGGTGGCGTTGTCGATATACATATGGCTCAGCTGCACATCGGGATAATCCTGCGCCACTTCATTCACGATCTCGCGCCACATCACCGACGTTTGCAGCACGTTGGCTTTATCAATCGAGGTGACTTTATTACGGCGCTTGCGCGCAGACTCAAAGGCGATGCGCGCAATGCGTTCAATCTCGAAGCGGTGATAGACTTCGGTGTCGAAGGCGCGCTCATGCGGGCCGCTGCCTTCGCGTCCTTTCGGCTGGCCGAAGTAGATGCCGCCGGTCAGTTCGCGCACGCACAGGATATCGAAACCTTTCGCGGCGATATCGGCGCGCAGCGGGCAAAACGCTTCCAGACCCTGATAGAGCGCGGCTGGGCGCAGGTTGCTGAACAGTTTGAAGTGCTTACGCAGCGGCAGCAGCGCGCCGCGTTCCGGCTGTGAAGCGGGCGGCAAGTGTTCCCATTTCGGGCCACCGACCGAGCCGAACAGAATCGCGTCGGCCTGCTCGCAGCCCGCGACGGTGGCGGGCGGCAGCGGTTCGCCGTGACGGTCGATGGCGATGCCGCCGACGTCATATTCGCTGGTGGTAATACGCATATCAAAGCGGTGACGAATGGCGTCCAGCACTTTCAGAGCCTGCGCCATAACTTCCGGGCCGATGCCGTCGCCAGGCAATACTGCGATATGAGAAGAGGTAGACATAGTTACACCGTTTCCTTCTGAAATTTGCGCTGCAATTCTTTTTCGACTTCTTTGGCGCGCCAGATGTTATTCAGCGCGTTAACCATCGCTTTCGCAGACGATTCGACAATATCGGTCGCCAGACCGACGCCGTGGAATTTGCGGCCGTTGTAGTTCACCACGATATCCACCTGGCCCAGCGCGTTCTCGCCGTGGCCTTTCGCCGTTAACTTGTAGTTCATCAGCTCGGCTTCAAAACCGGTAATGCGGTTGATCGCCTGGTAAACCGCGTCGACCGGGCCGTTGCCGGTGGCGGCGTCCGCTTTAGTCTCTTCGCCGCAGCCCAGCTGCACTGACGCGGTCGCCGTGACGCTGGAGCCAGTCTGCACGTTGAATTCGTTCAGCTGGAAATATTCCGGCTCTTCATGCTGCTTGTTGATAAAGGCCAGCGCTTCCAGGTCGTAATCGAATACCTGGCCTTTTTTGTCAGCCAGCTTCAGGAAGGCGTCATACAGCGCGTCCAGGCTGTAGTCGCTCTCTTTGTAGCCCATCTCTTCCATACGGTGTTTCACCGCGGCGCGGCCGGAGCGCGACGTCAGGTTCAGCTGGATTTTGTGCAGGCCGATCGATTCCGGCGTCAGGATTTCGTAGTTTTCACGGTTTTTCAGCACGCCGTCCTGATGGATGCCAGAGGAGTGCGCAAAGGCGTTAGAGCCGACCACCGCCTTGTTCGCCGGGATCGGCATGTTGCAGATCTGGCTGACCATCTGGCTGGTGCGGTAGATTTCCTGGTGATTGATGTTGGTATGCACGTTCAGGATCTGCTGGCGGGTTTTAATCGCCATAATGACCTCTTCCAGCGCGCAGTTGCCGGCGCGCTCGCCCAGGCCGTTCAGCGTGCCTTCGACCTGACGTGCGCCCGCCTGGACGGCGGCCAGCGCATTGCCGGTTGCCATGCCTAAATCGTCATGGGTATGCACCGACAGAACCGCTTTATCGATATTGGGCACGCGATTGATCAGCTGGCTGATGATGCTGGCGTATTCGCCCGGCAAGGTATAACCCACGGTGTCTGGAATGTTGATAGTGGTTGCGCCCGCGTTGATTGCCGCCTCTACCACGCGACACAGGTCGTCGATTGGGGTACGGCCGCCATCTTCGCAGGAGAACTCAACGTCGTTAGTGTAGTTACGGGCGCGTTTCACCATCTGCACCGCGCGCTCAATCACTTCAGGCAGCGTGCTGCGCAGTTTGGTGGCGATATGCATCGGCGACGTCGCGATGAAGGTGTGGATACGATAGGCCTCCGCTACGCGCAGCGCTTCATAGGCCGCATCGATATCTTTTTCGACGCAGCGCGCCAGTCCGCAGACGCGGCTGTTTTTAATGGTGCGCGCGATGGTCTGTACGGATTCGAAGTCGCCCGGCGACGAAACCGGGAAGCCGACTTCCATCACGTCTACGCCCATGCGCTCCAGCGCCAGTGCGATCTGCAATTTTTCTTTCACACTCAGGCTGGCCTGTAATGCCTGCTCACCGTCGCGCAGAGTGGTATCGAAAATAATGACTTGCTGGCTCATCGTATTCATCCTTATTCGTTAGCTTCACCGTGCAACGAGCATAAAAAAACCCGCGCAAGGCGCGGGTTTTTAACTTTCAGCAGGTTCGAATCAGTGTTTGATTCTGCCCACGAGTCTACCGCGCAAACTGAATGCGTTAAGTAGTAGACCGAGTAGGCGGAATGAATGAAACATGGATTCGAACCTCGTAAATTTTGTGCTGCACATATTGGTACTGGAATCAGGACGGGATGTCAACCATAAGCAAAAGGGCATTTTCAACGCGCGCTAAGGAAAATATCCTGCGATTTACCGCCAGCTTAGTGGAACCGGTAATGCCTGAAAAAACAGGGCGTAAATCGGGCTTATCAATCGAGGGTGATTATTTTAACTATATGAAAGACATAATTATTTATCATTGATCATAGCCTGCTGGCCAGAATTATTTTACCGCTTTGGGGCAGCATATTGTCGCGCGTCAGCTTTATTTAAGAGTTAATAACGCCAGAAATGAATTTCGCAGGAAAATTGTGGGCTGAAAGAGCCGGGATTATTTTTTTGTTATTTCTTATAACCCGCTGGAAATGAATTGGTCTCCAGCATTTTCTTCTGCCTAACTTCCAGTGAATTAGATAATTCCGCGCGCGGTCAACTTATCGCGCAGAGGCTTTAAAGCCAGCTTAACGATAAGCGCGAAGTCTGACGTTTGCCTGCCGGGTTTTCTACGGTTATGGTAATCGACCAACTCTTAAAACAATCAACCAAGCAGATTTCTCTGTATCTGGATGTCGGAAACGAATTCTGGCGTCTGCGCATAAACATAAGGTTTTGATCTTAACTGGCGAAACTGGGGCAGGATGCCAGTGGCGCGCTGGAACAGCGAGCGTCAGTGGATTCAGTTCCTCAAGCCTGGAGGCAGAAAATGGAGATGTTGTCAGGAGCCGAGATGGTCGTCCGTTCGTTGATCGATCAGGGCGTAAAACAGGTGTTCGGTTATCCGGGCGGTGCGGTGCTGGATATTTACGACGCGCTGCAAACCGTCGGCGGAATTGATCACGTACTGGTGCGCCATGAGCAGGGCGCAGTGCATATGGCGGACGGCCTGGCGCGCGCCACGGGCGAAGTCGGCGTGGTGCTGGTGACGTCGGGCCCCGGCGCAACCAATGCGATTACCGGTATCGCCACCGCCTATATGGATTCGATTCCGCTGGTGATCCTGTCGGGTCAGGTGCCTTCCTCGCTGATTGGCTACGACGCCTTTCAGGAGTGCGACATGGTGGGGATTTCCCGTCCGGTGGTGAAGCACAGCTTTCTGGTGAAAAGCACCGAAGAGATCCCGACGGTGCTGAAAAAAGCCTTCTGGCTGGCGGCCAGCGGGCGGCCAGGCCCGGTCGTTATCGATCTGCCGAAGGATATTCTGAATCCGGCCAACAAATTCCCTTACGTCTACCCGGAGTCGGTGAGCATGCGCTCCTACAATCCGACCATCCAGGGGCACAAAGGGCAGATCAAACGCGCTTTAAACACGCTACTCGCCGCGCATAAGCCGGTTATTTACGCTGGCGGCGGCGCGATTACCTCGGCGTGCGAAGCGGAGCTGCTGCAGCTTGCGGAGCAGCTGAATATTCCGGTCACCACGTCGCTGATGGGGCTGGGCGCATTTCCTGGCACGCACCGTCAGGCGGTGGGGATGCTTGGCATGCATGGCACCTACGAAGCCAATATGACGATGCATAACGCCGATTTGATCTTCGCCGTCGGCGTGCGCTTTGACGATCGCACCACCAATAATCTGGCTAAATATTGCCCGAACGCGACGGTACTGCATATTGATATCGATCCTACTTCGATCTCGAAAACTGTGGCGGCGGATATTCCTATCGTTGGCGATGCGAAGCAGACGCTGCAGCAGATGCTCGAGCTGCTGGCGCAGAGCGAGACAAAGCAGGATTTTGACAGCCTGCGCGACTGGTGGCAGAGCATTGAAGGCTGGCGCAGCCGTAAATGTCTGGCGTTCGATCGCAGCAGCGACGCGATTAAGCCGCAGGCGGTGATCGAGACGATCTGGCGCCTGACCAACGGCGACGCTTACGTCACCTCGGATGTCGGCCAGCATCAGATGTTCGCGGCGCTTTACTATCCCTTTGACAAGCCGCGTCGCTGGATCAACTCCGGCGGACTCGGCACCATGGGCTTCGGTCTGCCAGCTGCGCTGGGCGTTAAAATGGCGCTGCCGGAGGAAACGGTAATTTGCGTGACCGGCGACGGCAGCATTCAGATGAACATTCAGGAGCTTTCCACCGCGCTGCAGTACGATCTGCCGGTGCTGGTGCTGAGCCTGAATAACCGCGTCCTCGGCATGGTGAAGCAGTGGCAGGATATGATCTATTCAGGCCGCCATTCGCAATCTTATATGGAGTCGCTGCCGGACTTTGTGCGTCTGGCTGAGGCCTATGGTCACGTCGGCATCGCCATTCAGCATCCTTCCGAACTGGAAGAGAAACTGCAGCTGGCGCTGGATACGCTGGCGAAGGGCCGCCTGGTGTTTGTCGACGTCACCGTCGACGGCAGCGAGCATGTGTACCCGATGCAGATCCGCGGCGGGTCGATGGATGAGATGTGGCTGAGCAAAACGGAGAGAACATAATTATGCGTCGTATTTTATCGGTTCTGCTGGAGAATGAATCCGGCGCATTGTCGCGCGTGGTAGGCCTCTTCTCTCAGCGCGGCTACAACATCGAAAGCCTGACCGTCGCGCCGACTGACGACCCAACGCTGTCGCGTATGACTATTCAGACCGTCGGTGACGAAAAGGTGCTGGAGCAGATTGAAAAGCAGCTGCATAAGCTGGTGGATGTGCTGCGCGTCAGCGAGCTGGGGCAGGGCGCTTATGTCGAACGTGAAATCATGCTGGTGAAGCTGCAGGCTACCGGTTACGGCCGAGAGGAGGTCAAGCGCAGCGCCGAGATCTTCCGCGGTCAGATTATCGACGTGACGCCAACGCTGTACACGGTTCAGCTTGCGGGCACCAGCGACAAGCTCGACGCCTTTCTTAATACCGTGCGCGAAGTCGCAGAGATTGTCGAAGTGGCGCGTTCCGGCATCGTCGGCGTGTCGCGCGGCGACCGCATTATGCGTTAATCACTACAGGTTACTGTCTCTAACCCGGCGTAATGCCGGGTTTTTTTATTTTATGCGCTAAACAGGGCTAGCTAAGAAAAGCGGTTGCTCAGCGCGAAGTTCTGCTGTTAGATGTTACAAACGAGTTACCCTTAGCTTAGTTGCGGACATCTGTCGCAACGCGGCTCGCCGTGAAGTATGGAGTTATCGTGAAACTGGATGAAATCGCGCGTCTGGCGGGCGTGTCGCGCACCACGGCCAGTTATGTCATCAATGGCAAAGCGCGGCAGTATCGTGTCAGCGAAAAAACCGTCGAGAAAGTGATGGCGGTCGTGCGTGAGCATAACTATCACCCCAATGCAGTGGCGGCGGGCCTGCGCGCCGGCCGCACGCGTTCTATCGGCCTGGTAATCCCCGATCTGGAGAATACCAGCTATACTCGCATCGCCAACTACCTGGAGCGTCAGGCGCGTCAACGCGGCTATCAGCTGCTGATCGCCTGTTCAGAAGATCAGCCCGACAATGAAATGCGCTGTATCGAACATCTGCTGCAGCGTCAGGTCGATGCGATCATCGTTTCTACCTCTTTGCCGCCGGAGCATCCCTTTTATCAGCGCTGGATCAACGATCCGCTGCCGATTATCGCGCTGGACCGCGCGCTGGACCGCGAGCATTTTACCAGCGTTGTCGGGGCCGATCAGGACGATGCTTTTGCCCTGGCGGCTGAATTGCGTCAGCTGCCGGTAAAAAACGTCCTGTTCCTCGGCGCACTGCCAGAGCTTTCCGTCAGCTTTTTGCGCGAGATGGGGTTCCGCGATGCCTGGAAAGAGGATCCGCGACCCATCGACTATATCTACTGCAACAGCTTCGAGCGTACGGCGGCGGCCGCGCTGTTTGAGAAGTATCTTGACGATCACGATATGCCGGAGGCGCTTTTCACCACCTCTTTCGGCCTGCTGCAGGGCGTCATGGATGTGACGCTAAAACGTGACGGACGTCTGCCGACCGACCTCGCTATCGCGACCTTTGGCGACCACGAATTACTGGACTTTCTGGACTGTCCGGTGCTGGCCGTGGGGCAGCGCCATCGCGATGTTGCGGAGCGCGTGCTGGAGTTAGTTCTGGCTTCGCTCGATGAGCCGAGAAAACCGAAACCGGGATTAACGCGTATTCGGCGAAATTTATTTCGTCGTGGGCAGCTAAATCGCAAAAATAAATAGCAGAGGGGCAGCAATACCGCTGCCCTTAAATTTTTCTGCATTAATATTCGTCAATTTTTAGGGTAAAAAAGCGTAAATCTGAGACACCTCATTTAACAAATTAGCGGCGATGTGATTGTTAATTGTCCATTTCTTCTGGCTGACATCACTCCCCGTCGCCCCTGAAGCTGGTGAGGCCGCTTTCAGAAATCCCCTAAAATGCAGCCCCTGTCTCAGAAACAGTGAAGAATATTAGCGCGGGCCGTCAGGTTTATTTTTAATCATTTTTTTAAGCCCTATGGTTTTTATTCCATTATTCATCAGGTTAATTTTTAAAATTGACCTTTTGACCCCTTTGTCGCTTTTCAATCAGCGAAATTCCCTCCTGTAAATAGTTATATTCCCGCCGCGCTTCGGCTTGACAACGATTTCATCGGCTCCGTAAACTCGTGGCGTGGTAAAAAGTGGGGTAAAGTGGTGAAAATGGGGAGCTGAGGGGAAGACTGGCATGTTCCGTGGAGCAACGTTAGTCAATCTTGACAGCAAGGGGCGACTGGCCGTACCTACGCGCTATCGCGACACGCTGATCGGGGAATCTCAAGGGCAGATGGTATGCACCATCGACCTTCATCAGCCCTGCCTGTTGCTTTATACCTTGCCCGAATGGGAAATCATCGAAAAAAAGCTGTCTCGCTTATCCAGCATGAACCCTGTTGAGCGACGCGTACAGCGTCTGTTGCTGGGCCATGCCAGTGAGTGTCAGATGGACAATGCAGGCCGTTTACTGCTGGCGAATACCCTTCGACAGCATGCGGGCCTGACAAAAGAAGTGATGCTGGTCGGCCAGTTCAACAAGTTTGAACTGTGGGATGAACAGACCTGGTATCAACAAGTTAAGGATGACATTGACGCAGAACAGTCGGCTCAGGAACCGTTATCTGAGCGGTTGCAGGACTTGTCGCTATAGCTATGCAGGAAAATTTTAAACATACCACGGTGCTACTGGACGAGGCGGTTAACGGCCTCAACATCAGGGAAGACGGCATCTACATCGACGGCACCTTTGGTCGCGGCGGACATTCACGATTGATTCTGTCGCAGCTGGGCGCGCAGGGACGGCTTATCGCCATCGATCGTGACCCGCAAGCTATCGCTGCAGCTGCTGAAATCGCCGATCCGCGTTTCTCCATCGTGCATGGTCCGTTCTCCGAGCTGGCCGAGTATGTCGAAGCGCTGGAGTTAAGCGGCAAAATTGACGGCATCCTGCTTGATCTCGGCGTGTCGTCGCCGCAGCTGGATGACGCCGAGCGCGGTTTCTCTTTTATGCGCGATGGGCCGCTGGATATGCGTATGGACCCGACGCGCGGGCATTCCGCCGCAGAGTGGCTGTTGCAGGCCGAAGAAGCGGATATCGCCTTTGTGCTGAAGACGTACGGCGAGGAGCGTTTTGCTAAACGTATCGCGCGCGCCATCGTGGAACGTAACCGCGAGCAGCCGATGACGCGCACCAAAGAGCTGGCTGAAGTCATCGCGGCGGCGACGCCGGTGAAAGATAAGTTTAAGCATCCGGCGACGCGCAGCTTTCAGGCGATCCGCATCTGGATCAATAGCGAGCTGGAAGAGATCGAAAAGGCATTGAAGGGCGCGTTAACGGTACTGGCGCCCGAAGGGCGTCTCTCCATTATCAGTTTCCACTCGCTGGAAGATCGCCTGGTGAAGCGTTTTATGCGCGACCAGAGTCGCGGTCCGCAGGTGCCGGCAGGTATTCCGATGACCGAAGCGCAGCTTAAGGCGCTGGGCGGACGTCAGCTGAAGCTGCTCGGCAAAATGACGCCGGGCGAAGCGGAAGTGGCGGACAATCCACGCGCGCGCAGTTCGGTTCTGCGTATCGCGGAGAGAACCGACGCATGATCGGCAACGAACGTCACAGCCTGCCTGGGGTTATCGGCGGCGATCTGCTGCGATTCGGCAAAATCCCGGTGATTTTGCTCATCGCCGTACTGGTGTCGGCCATCATGGTGGTGACGACGACGCACAAAACGCGTCTGCTGACCGCGCAGCGCGAGCAGCTGGTTTTAGAGCGCGACGCGCTAGACATTGAATGGCGTAACCTGATCCTTGAGGAGAACGCGCTGGGCGATCACAGTCGGGTGGAGCGTATCGCTACCGAGAAGCTGCAGCTACAGCATGTTGATCCCTCTCAGGAAAACATTGTGGTACAGAAATAAGGAACGCTAAATCGCCATGAGCGGCGCAAGCAAAACGCTGAAGTTGAAAAAACAGGAAGATAAAGCCAGCTTTGTAAGCTGGCGTTTTGCGTTGCTGTGCGGCTGTATTTTACTGGCGCTGTTTGGCCTGCTGTCGCGCGTCGCCTGGCTGCAGGTCATCAAGCCGGATAAGCTGGTGAAAGAGGGCGATCTGCGCTCCTTGCGCGTACAGGCGATTCCCACCGCGCGCGGCATGATCAGCGATCGCGCCGGTCGTCCGCTGGCGGTCAGCGTACCGGTCAACGCCATCTGGGCAGACCCTAAAGAGCTGCACGACGCGGGCGGCGTTACTCTCGACAGCCGCTGGAAGGCGCTTGCCGATGCGCTCTCGATTCCGCTCGATCAGCTGGCAACGCGCGTTAACGCTAATCCTAAAGGACGCTTCATCTATCTGGCGCGTCAGGTCAATCCTGCCATCAGCGACTACATCAAAAAACTCAAACTGCCTGGCATCCATCTGCGCGAAGAGTCGCGTCGCTACTATCCCGCCGGCCAGGTGACTTCTCATCTGATCGGCTTTACCAATATTGATGGGCAGGGCATCGAAGGCATCGAAAAAAGCTTCGATAAGTGGCTGACCGGCGCGCCTGGCGAGCGAACGGTGCGTAAAGATCGCAACGGCCGCGTCATTGAAGATATCTCGTCGGTAGACAGCCGCGCCGCGCATAACCTGACGCTCAGCATTGACGAACGTCTGCAGGCGCTGGTCTATCGCGAACTCAATAACGCCGTCGCGTTCAATAAAGCTGAATCTGGCTCCGCCGTGTTGGTTGAGGTCAACACCGGCGAAGTGCTGGCGATGGCGAACAGCCCGGCTTACAACCCTAATAACCTCAGCAACACGCCGAAAGATATCATGCGCAACCGCGCCATCACCGATATTTTCGAGCCGGGCTCGACCGTTAAACCGATGGTGGTGATGACGGCGCTGCAGCGCGGCGTGGTGCGGGAAAACAGCGTGCTTAATACTGTACCGTATCGCGTTAATGGCCATGAAATCAAAGACGTGGCGCGGTACAACGAACTGACCCTTACCGGGGTTCTGCAGAAGTCGAGTAACGTCGGTGTTTCACGGCTGGCGTTAGCGATGCCCTCCTCAGCGCTTGTAGATACTTATGCGCGCTTTGGCCTGGGTAAACCGACCAATTTGGGGCTGGTCGGGGAAAGTAGTGGCTTATACCCTCAAAAACAACGGTGGTCTGACATAGAGAGGGCCACCTTCTCTTTCGGCTACGGGCTAATGGTAACCCCGTTACAGTTAGCGCGTGTCTACGCGACGATCGGCAGCTACGGCATCTTCCGGCCGCTGTCGATCACTAAAGTCGATCCGCCTGTGGCGGGCGAGCGCGTCTTCCCGGAATCACTGGTGAAAACAGTGGTTCATATGATGGAAAGCGTTGCGCTGCCGGGCGGCGGCGGCGTGAAAGCGGCGATCAAGGGCTACCGCATCGCGATTAAAACCGGTACCGCGAAAAAAGTTGGTCCGGATGGCCGTTACGTTAACAAATATATTGCTTACACCGCAGGCGTCGCGCCTGCCAGTCATCCTCGTTTTGCGCTGGTGGTGGTGATCAACGATCCCCAGGCCGGCAAATATTACGGTGGTGCGGTCTCCGCGCCGGTGTTCGGTGCCATTATGGGCGGCGCTTTACGCACCATGAATATCGAGCCGGACGCGTTGCCGCCCAATGACAAAAACGAGCTGGTGACTAACAGAAGTGAGGAAAAAAGTGACAGATCGTAACCTGCGCGACTTGCTGGGCCCGTGGGTGCCAGGCGCGCCGGCGCGTCCCCTGGGTGACATGACACTGGACAGCCGCAAAGCGGCCTCCGGCGATCTGTTTGTGGCTGTCGCAGGCCACCACGCCGACGGACGGCGTTTTATTCCGCAGGCGATCGCGCAGGGCGTTGCCGCCGTGATCGCGGAAGCCGAAGGCGAAGCCAGCGATGGCGATATTCGTGAGATGCACGGCGTGCCGGTGATTTATCTGGCGCAGCTGCCGCAGCGCCTCTCCGCGCTGGCGGGGCGTTTTTATGGTCAGCCGGGCGAAAAGCAGAAGCTGATAGGCGTGACCGGCACCAATGGCAAAACTACCACCACGCAACTGCTGGCGCAATGGGCGCAGCGGCTGGGTGAAACCGGCGCGGTGATGGGCACCGTCGGCAATGGCCTGCTCGGACAGCTGACCGCCGCTGAGAATACGACCGGTTCGGCCGTCGAGGTGCAGCATCTTTTAAGGGATCTGGCGCAGCAGGGCGCGACGCTGACCGCGATGGAGGTCTCCTCGCATGGTCTGGTGCAGCATCGCGTTGCCGCGCTGCCATTCGCCGCTGCGGTCTTTACCAATCTGAGCCGCGATCATCTTGACTACCACGGTGATATGCAGACCTACGAATCGGCTAAGAAGCTGCTTTTTACCGACCATCAGGTTGGCGAAATGATCCTTAACGCCGATGACGAAGCCGGGCGCCGCTGGCTGGCGACGCTGCCGGACGCCGTCGCCGTCACCATGGCAAATAATTTACAGCCGGGCTGTCACGGTCGCTGGGTGAAAGCCGAAGAGGTGAAATATCACGATAACGGCGCCCATATCCGTTTCAGCTCAAGCTGGGGCGAGGGCGAATTCGACAGCCGACTGATGGGCGCGTTTAACGTCAGCAATCTGCTGCTGGCTTTCGCTACGTTGCTGGCGCTTGATTATCCGCTCGCCGATTTGGTGCGGACCGCGCCGCAGCTTCAGCCGGTCTGCGGTCGCATGGAAGTTTTCAGCGCGCCGGGCAAACCGACCGTTGTAGTGGATTACGCCCACACGCCAGACGCGCTGGAAAAAGCGCTGGAGGCTGCGCGCCTGCACTGCAAAGGCAAGCTGTGGTGTCTGTTTGGCTGCGGCGGCGATCGCGATAAAGGCAAGCGTCCCCTGATGGGCGCGATCGCCGAGCAGTTCGCGGATGTTGTGGTGATTACCGACGACAATCCGCGCAGCGAAGATCCGCAGGCTATCGTTAACGACATTTTGACCGGCCTGCTCGAGCCGCATCGCGCGCGCGTCGTGGCTGGACGTGCGCAAGCGGTCACTAACGCTGTTTTGCAGGCGCAGCCTGACGACATCGTGCTGGTGGCGGGCAAAGGTCATGAAGATTATCAAATCGTGGGGAATCGTCGTCTGGATTACTCCGACCGCGCCACGGTTGCTGCGTTATTAGGAGTGACGGCATGATCCCGGTTTCCCTTACCACTCTGGCTGAAATCAGCGGCGGCACGCTACACGGCAACGATCTTACGCTTAACGACGTCACTACCGATACGCGCAAAGTAACGCCGGGCAGCCTGTTTGTGGCGCTGGTTGGTGAACGCTTCGACGCGCATGACTTTGCCGCTGACGCTATCGCCAGCGGCGCGCAGGCGTTGTTAGTGAGTAAGTGTTTACACGTCTCCGTACCGCAGGTCGTGGTTGCCGACACGCGCATTGCGTTCGGCAAGCTGGCCGCCTGGGTGCGTCAGCAATCGAAAGCGCGCGTAGTCGCGCTCACCGGTTCGTCCGGTAAAACCTCGGTCAAAGAGATGACCGCCTCCATCCTGCGTGAATGCGGCGAAACGCTCTATACCGCGGGCAATCTGAATAACGATTTCGGCGTACCGATGACGCTGCTGCGCCTGACCGAGCAGCATCAGTATGCGGTTATCGAACTGGGCGCGAATCACCAGGGCGAAATCGCCTATACCACCGAGCTGACGCGTCCTGAGAGCGCGCTGGTGAATAACCTGGCAGCGGCGCATCTGGAGGGCTTCGGTTCGCTGGCGGGCGTAGCGAAGGCGAAAGGGGAGATCTTCAACGGCCTGCCCGCGAACGGCACTGCCATTCTGAACGCCGACAGCAACGACTGGCCGCACTGGCAGGCGAACCTGCATGGCAAGCGCGTATGGCGCTTCTCGCCGCAGGCGGCCGACAGCGATTTTACCGCGCGCGATATCCGTCTGACCGTAGACGGCACTCATTTCATTATGCAGACGCCGCGCGGCGACATCGACGTTACGCTGCCACTGCCGGGTCGTCATAACATCGCTAACGCGCTTGCTGCCGCCGCGCTGGCGCTGTCGGTCGACGCGCCGCTTAGCGCCATTCAGAGCGGGCTGAAAAGCCTGCAGGCCGTTCCTGGCCGCCTGTTCCCGATTCGTCTCTCCGAGAAGCAGCTGCTGCTCGACGACAGCTATAACGCCAATGTCGGCTCGATGACGGCCGCCGCGCAGGTGCTGGGCGAAATGCCCGGCTACCGCGTAATGGTGGTGGGCGATATGGCGGAGCTGGGCGAAGAGGCGGAGCAGTGCCATCGCGAAGTCGGGCTGGCAGCGAAAGCCGCAGGCGTCGATCGCGTGCTGAGCGTTGGCGCGCTGAGCGCGCACATTAGTGAAAGCAGCGGGGTTGGCGAACATTTCGACACAAAAACCGCGCTGACTGAACGTTTACGGACGCTGTTGTCCGAACATCGGGAATTAACCGTTTTGATTAAGGGTTCGCGTAGTGCTGCCATGGAGCAGGTCGTGCAGAACCTACAGGAGATGGGAACATGTTAGTCTGGCTGGCCGAGCATCTGGTCGCTTTTTATTCCGGCTTCAACGTCTTTTCGTATCTGACGTTTCGCGCCATTGTCAGCCTGCTGACCGCTTTATTTATCTCGTTATGGATGGGGCCTCGCCTGATCGCCTGGCTGCAAAAGCTGCAAATCGGCCAGGTGGTACGCAACGACGGTCCGGAGTCGCACTTCAGCAAGCGCGGTACGCCGACCATGGGCGGGATTATGATCCTCACCTCGATCACCGTTTCGGTGCTGATGTGGGCTTATCCTTCGAATCCCTATGTCTGGTGCGTACTGGTGGTGCTGGTGGGCTTTGGCATCATCGGCTTTGTTGATGACTATCGCAAAGTGGTGCGTAAGGACACGAAGGGCCTGATCGCTCGCTGGAAATATTTCTGGATGTCGGTGATTTCGCTGGGCGTGGCGTTTGCACTCTACGCCGCCGGTAAAGGCACGCCCGCCACGCAGCTGGTGGTGCCTTTCTTCAAAGATATCATGCCGCAGCTTGGCCTGTTCTACGTAGTGCTCGCCTACTTCGTTATCGTCGGCACCGGCAACGCCGTTAACCTGACCGACGGCCTGGACGGTCTGGCGATTATGCCGACCGTATTCGTCGCGGCAGGGTTCGCGCTGGTGGCCTGGGCAACCGGCAACGTTAAGTTCGCTGAGTATCTCCATATTCCCTATTTACGCCATGCGGGCGAGCTGGTGATCGTCTGTACCGCTATCGTCGGGGCAGGGCTGGGCTTCCTGTGGTTCAACACCTATCCGGCGCAGGTCTTTATGGGCGACGTGGGTTCGCTGGCGCTGGGCGGCGCGCTCGGCACGCTGGCTGTGCTGCTGCGTCAGGAGTTTTTGCTGGTGATTATGGGCGGCGTGTTTGTGGTAGAGACGCTCTCTGTGATCCTGCAGGTAGGATCGTTCAAGCTACGCGGACAGCGCATTTTCCGCATGGCGCCGATTCATCATCACTATGAACTGAAAGGCTGGCCGGAACCGCGCGTGATCGTGCGCTTCTGGATCATCTCGCTGATGCTGGTGCTTATTGGCCTGGCCACGCTGAAGGTACGTTAATTATGGCTGACTATCGGGGCAGAAAAGTCGTCATTATCGGGCTGGGCCTGACCGGGCTCTCCTGTGTTGATTTCTTTTTAGCGCAAGGCGTAACGCCGCGCGTGATGGATACCCGTGTGTCGCCGCCGGGACTCGACAAGCTGCCTGAGCAGGTAGAGCGCTATACCGGCGGGTTGAACAGCGACTGGTTGCTGGCGGCGGATCTTATCGTCGCCAGTCCAGGCATCGCGCTGGCGCATCCGGCGCTCAGCGAGGCGGCAGATGCGGGCGTTGAGATCGTCGGCGATATTGAGCTTTTCTGCCGCGAAGCGCAGGCGCCGATCGTCGCGATCACCGGTTCCAACGGCAAAAGCACCGTCACCACGCTGGTTGGCGAAATGGCGCGGGCCGCCGGCTGGCAGGTTGGCGTTGGCGGCAATATCGGCCTGCCGGCGCTGTCGCTGCTGAAGTCACCCGCACAGCTCTACGTGCTGGAGCTTTCCAGCTTTCAGCTGGAAACCACGTTTAGCCTGAAGGCCGCGGCGGCGACCATTCTTAACGTCACCGAAGATCATATGGATCGCTATCCGCTCGGCATGCAGCAGTACCGCGCCGCGAAGCTGCGTATCTATGAAAATGCGCGAGTATGCGTAGTCAACGCCGACGATGCGATGACGATGCCGGTGCGCGGCGCCGATGCGCGCTGCGTCAGTTTCGGCATCGACTTCGGTGATTATCACCTTAATCGCCAGCAGGGCGCGACCTGGCTGCGCGTGAAGGGCGAAAAAGTGCTCAACACCGATGAGATGAAACTGGTGGGGCAGCACAACTATACCAATGCGCTGGCGGCGCTGGCGCTGGCGGATGCCGTAGGCCTGCCTCGCGCTTCCAGCCTGGCGGCGCTGACCAGCTTTAGCGGGCTGGCGCATCGCTTTCAGCTGGTGCATGAGGCTAAGGGCGTGCGCTGGATCAACGACTCTAAAGCCACCAACGTCGGCAGCACCGAGGCGGCGCTTAACGGTCTGCAGGTTAAAGGCCGACTCTGGCTGCTGCTGGGCGGCGACGGCAAATCGGCCGATTTTTCCCCGCTGGCGCGCTACGTGCAGGACGAGAAGGTTCATCTCTACTGCTTCGGCCGCGATGGCGACGCGCTGGCTGCGCTGCGGCCTGACAGCGCCGTACGCACCGAGACGATGCAGCAGGCAATGGAGCAGATCGCGCCGCAGCTACAGCCTGGCGATATGGTGTTGCTCTCGCCAGCCTGCGCCAGCCTCGATCAGTTCCGTAATTTCGAGCAGCGTGGCGACCGCTTCGCGCAGCTGGCGAAGGAGTTAGGCTGATGCGTATTCCTGGCGCCGGACTGATAATCGGACTTTTTGCTTTTATCGGCAGCCGACTGAAAGACTGGGTGATGGGCGCGCGCGAAAGCGACGACTCCGCGCTGGTGCTTTATGACCGCACGCTGCTGTGGCTAACCTTCGGGCTGGCGATTGTGGGCTTCGTGATGGTGACCTCGGCTTCTATGCCGGTCGGTCAGCGTCTGAACGACGATCCCTTTTACTTCGCCAAGCGCGACGCGTTCTATATTGCGCTGGGTCTCGGCATCGCGCTGGTCACGCTGCGCGTGCCGATGGATTTCTGGCAGCGCTACAGCAACGCCATGCTGCTGGCTTCGGTAGTGATGCTGCTTATCGTGCTGGTCGTGGGCAGCTCGGTGAACGGCGCGTCGCGCTGGATCGCCCTGGGGCCGCTGCGTATTCAGCCCGCGGAGCTGTCGAAGCTGTCGCTGTTCTGCTATCTCGCCAGCTATCTGGTGCGTAAGGTCGAGGAGGTGCGAAATAACTTCTGGGGCTTCTGCAAACCGATGGGCGTGATGGTGGTGCTGGCGGTGCTGCTGCTGGCGCAGCCTGACCTCGGCACCGTGGTCGTGCTGTTCGTCACCACGCTGGCGATGCTCTTTCTGGCGGGCGCGAAGCTGTGGCAGTTCCTGGCGATTATCGGCTCCGGTATTTTCGCCGTGGTGCTGCTGATTATCGCCGAGCCTTACCGTATGCGTCGCGTGACTTCCTTCTGGAACCCCTGGGAAGATCCCTTCGGCAGCGGTTATCAGCTGACGCAGTCGCTGATGGCATTTGGCCGCGGCGAGTTCTGGGGACAGGGGCTCGGCAATTCGGTGCAAAAGCTGGAATATCTGCCGGAAGCGCATACCGACTTTATCTTCTCCATCATCGGCGAGGAGCTGGGTTATATCGGTGTGGTTTTAGCGTTGTTGATGGTATTCTTCGTCGCTTTTCGTGCGATGTCGATTGGCCGCCGCGCGCTGGAGATCGATCAGCGTTTTTCCGGCTTTCTGGCCTGCTCGATCGGCGTGTGGTTCAGCTTCCAGGCGCTGGTAAACGTCGGCGCGGCAGCGGGCATGCTGCCGACGAAAGGTCTGACGCTGCCGTTAATCAGCTACGGCGGTTCCAGCCTGCTGATTATGTCGACCGCGATCGTGTTTTTGCTGCGTATTGATTATGAAACGCGCCTGACCAAAGCGCAGGCGTTTACCCGAGGTGCCCGATGAGTGGGAAGCGTTTGATGGTGATGGCGGGCGGAACCGGTGGGCATGTCTTCCCCGGTCTGGCCGTCGCCCATCATCTGATGGAACAGGGGTGGCAGGTTCGCTGGCTCGGTACGGCCGACAGAATGGAAGCGGATCTGGTGCCGAAACACGGTATTGAGATTGAGTTTATCCGCATCAGCGGCCTGCGCGGCAAGGGGCTGAAAGCGCTGCTGCTGGCGCCGATGCGTATTTTCAACGCCTGGCGTCAGGCGCGCGCCATTATGCAGGCGTGGAAGCCGGATGTGGTGCTGGGCATGGGCGGTTACGTCTCGGGGCCTGGCGGCCTCGCCGCCTGGAGCTGCGGCATCCCGGTGGTGCTGCATGAGCAGAACGGCATTGCCGGACTGACCAACAAGTGGCTGGCGAAGATCGCCAGCAAAGTGATGCAGGCTTTTCCCGGCGCTTTTCCGCATGCGGAGGTCGTAGGCAATCCGGTACGTACCGATGTACTGGCGCTGCCGCTGCCGGAGCAACGTCTGGCTAACCGCAGCGGCCCGGTCCGCGTGCTGGTGGTCGGCGGCAGCCAGGGCGCGCGCGTGCTGAATCAGACGCTGCCGCAGGTCGCGGCCGCGCTGGGCGACACGATCACGCTGTGGCATCAGACCGGTAAAGGGGCGCTGCAGGATGTGCTTAAGGCCTATCAGCAGGTTGGCCAGACGCAGCATAAGGTTACGGAATTTATTGATGATATGGCGGCCGCCTACGCCTGGGCGGATGTGGTGGTTTGCCGCTCCGGCGCGCTGACCGTCAGCGAAATCGCCGCTGCGGGTTTACCAGCGATTTTCGTGCCCTTTCAGCATAAAGATCGTCAGCAGTACTGGAATGCGCTGCCGCTGGAAAAAGCGGGCGCGGCCAAAATTTTTGAGCAGCCGCAGTTTACCGCGGATGCCGTGGCGGAGACGCTGCGCCACTGGGATCGTCCCACGCTGTTAAATATGGCGGAAAAAGCCCGTCAGGTGGCGATCCCCGATGCAACCGAACGGGTTGCGCAAGAAGTGGCGCGCGCCGCGAAGTGATAAATCGGGTCAGCGTAGCTGGCCGGTGCCGCAACAGGCACAGATAAAGATGACAGGTAACTGAGAACGATGAATACACAACAACTGGCAAAACTGCGCTCCATTGTGCCCGAGATGCGTCGCGTCCGGCACATTCACTTTGTCGGCATCGGCGGTGCCGGCATGGGCGGTATTGCCGAAGTGTTGGCGAATGAGGGTTACCATATTAGCGGCTCCGATCTGGCGCCGAACGCGGTGACGCAGCATCTGGCGGCGCTGGGCGCCATCATTTATTTCAACCATCGCCCGGAAAACGTCACCGACGCCAGCGTGGTGGTGGTCTCCAGCGCGGTGGCGCAGGACAACCCGGAACTGGTCGCGGCGCGCGAACAGCGTATCCCCGTCATCCGCCGCGCCGAGATGCTGGCGGAGCTGATGCGTTTTCGACACGGCATCGCCATTGCCGGAACGCACGGCAAAACCACGACCACGGCGATGGTATCCAGTATCTATGCCGAAGGCGGGCTGGATCCGACCTTCGTCAACGGCGGGCTGGTTAAGGCCGCGGGCACGCACGCGCGGCTCGGCAGCAGCCGTTACCTGATTGCGGAAGCGGACGAGAGCGACGCCTCTTTCCTGCATCTGCAGCCGATGGTGGCGGTGGTAACCAATATCGAAGCTGACCATATGGACACCTATCAGGGCGACTTCGAGAACCTGAAGCAGACATTTATTAATTTCCTGCACAACCTGCCGTTTTACGGCCGCGCGGTCATGTGCATTGATGATGTGGTGATCCGCGATCTGATCCCTCGCGTCGGACGACACATCACCACCTACGGTTTTAGCGACGACGCTGACGTGCGCATTGAGCACTATGAGCAGCGCGGCGCGCAGGGGCATTTTACGCTGGTGCGTCATGACAAGCCGCGCCTGCAGGTGACGCTGAACGCCCCTGGCCGCCATAACGCGCTCAACGCGGCGGCGGCGGTTGCGGTAGCGAGCGAAGAGGGCATTGAAGACGACGCCATTCTCGCCGCGCTGGAAAGTTTCCAGGGCACAGGCCGTCGCTTCGACCTGCTGGGTGAATTCCCGACGGAGCCGGTGAATGGCAACCCGGGCAGCGCGATGCTGGTAGATGATTACGGCCACCATCCGACGGAAGTTGACGCCACGATTAAGGCGGCGCGCGCCGGCTGGCCAGATAAAAAGCTGGTAATGGTCTTTCAGCCGCACCGCTATACGCGTACCCGTGACCTGTTTGACGATTTCGCCAATGTGCTGTCGCAGGTCGACGTGCTGCTGATGCTGGATGTCTATTCAGCGGGCGAAACGCCGATTCCAGGCGCGGACAGCCGGGCGCTGTGCCGCTCTATTCGCGGCCGCGGCAAGGTCGATCCGGTACTGGTGCCGGATCATGACGCGCTGCCGGAAATGCTGGCGCCGCTGCTGTCGGGCAAAGATCTGATTCTGGTGCAGGGCGCCGGTAACGTAGGCAAAGTGGCGCGCAAGCTGGCGGAGTGCAAGCTGCAGCCGGAGCGTAAAGCGGAGGAGCGTCATGGCTGATAAAGTCGCCGTCCTGATGGGCGGCACCTCGGCGGAGCGCGAAGTTTCGCTGATGTCGGGCAAGGCAGTGCTGGCGGGTCTGCGCGAAGCGGGCATCAACGCGCACGCGGTAGACACGCGCGAAGTCTCGGTGCTGACGCTGAAAGAGCAGGGCTTCGACGCTGCCTTTATCGCGCTGCATGGTCGCGGAGGCGAAGACGGCACCCTGCAGGCGGTACTGGAATTTTTGCAGCTGCCCTATACCGGCAGTGGCGTAATGGCGTCAGCCATTACCATGGATAAGCTGCGCACCAAGTTACTCTGGCAGGGTCGCGGTTTGCCGTCAGGCCGTTTTGTCTGGCTGACGCGCGAGCAGTATCAGGCGGGTCTGACCGCGGAAACGCGCGACGCCGTTGAGGCGCTCGGCCTGCCGCTGTTCGTCAAGCCGAGCAGCGAAGGCTCAAGCGTCGGCATCAGCCGCGTCAATGCGCTGGAAGCGCTGCCTGCGGCGCTGGATGAAGCCTTTCGCCATGACGATAACGTATTAATCGAGGCTTTTCTCAGCGGCGCTGAGTACACCGTCGGCATTATTGGCGATCAAATCCTGCCTGCAATACGCATTCAGACCGCCAGCGAGTTCTATGACTATGAAGCAAAATACATTTCTGACGATACTCAATACTTCTGCCCGGCAGGATTGAGCGCAGAGCGGGAGGCGGAGCTGCAGAAACTGGTCTGGGACGCATGGCGCGCGCTGGGCTGTAGCGGCTGGGGGCGAGTCGATGTTATGGCGGACGGCGAAGGCAATTTCCAGCTGCTGGAGGTAAATACCTCGCCGGGAATGACCAGCCACAGCCTGGTGCCGATGGCGGCCAGAGAGGCGGGAATGAGCTTCTCCCGGCTGGTGGCGCGTATTCTGGAGCTGGCCGACTGATATGTCACAGGCGGCACTTAACGCACGGAACCGCGAGCCTCAGGAGCGCGTGCGCACGGGGCGCAGCAACGGGGCCAGACTTTTCGGCATCGTTTTTTTGCTGATGGTCATTGGCATTATGATTTTCGGCGGGCTGGTCGTGCTGAAGTGGATGAACGACGCGTCGCGACTGCCGCTCTCAAAGCTGGTGGTGACGGGCGAAACCCACTACACCACGCACGATGATATTCGCCAGGCGATTTTGTCGCTGGGCGCGCCGGGCACCTTTATGTCGCAGGACGTCAACATCCTGCAGCAGCAGATTGAGCGGTTGCCGTGGATTAAGCAGGTCAGCGTGCGCAAGCAGTGGCCTGATGAGCTGAAGATCCATCTGGTGGAGTATGTGCCGGTGGCGCGCTGGAACGATCTACATATGGTGGATGCGGACGGCGTCTCCTTCAGCGTGCCGGCCAGCCACATCGGCAAAGAAACGATGCCGATGCTGTACGGACCGGAAGGCAGTGAAAAAGAGGTGTTGGCGGGTTACCACAGCATGAGCGACGTGCTGAAGGCCAACAAATTTACCCTGAAGGTAGCGTCGATGACGGCGCGGCGGTCATGGCAGCTGGTCACCAGCGACGATGTGCGCATCGAGCTGGGACGCGGCGAACCCATGAAACGTCTCAACCGATTTATTGAGCTCTATCCGGCGTTGCAGCAGCAAGGGCAGAACGAGCACAAGCGTATCAGCTATGTGGATTTGCGGTACGACTCGGGTGCAGCCGTGGGCTGGACGCCGGAGCCCGTAGAGCTCCAGGACAGTAATCAGCAACAGAACCAGGCACAGGCTAAACAATGATCAAGGCAACGGACAGAAAACTGGTAGTTGGACTCGAAATTGGCACCGCGAAGGTCGCCGCCCTGGTTGGGGAAATTCTGCCCGATGGCATGGTCAACATTATCGGGGTGGGCAGCTGCCCGTCTCGCGGTATGGATAAAGGCGGCGTAAACGACCTTGAGTCGGTGGTGAAATGCGTACAGCGCGCCATCGATCAGGCCGAGCTGATGGCGGATTGCCAGATCTCTTCCGTCTATCTTGCTTTATCGGGCAAACATATCAGCTGTCAGAACGAAATCGGGATGGTTCCGATTTCCGAAGAGGAAGTGACTCAGGATGATGTGGAGAATGTCGTACACACTGCGAAGTCAGTGCGCGTGCGCGATGAGCACCGCATCCTGCATGTTATTCCTCAGGAATACGCTATCGATTATCAGGAAGGCATTAAAAATCCGGTCGGTCTTTCGGGCGTGCGCATGCAGGCGAAAGTGCACCTGATCACATGTCACAACGATATGGCGAAAAATATCGTCAAAGCCGTTGAACGTTGTGGCCTGAAAGTTGACCAACTGATTTTTGCCGGACTGGCGTCCAGTTTTGCCGTGTTGACGGAAGACGAACGTGAACTTGGCGTCTGTGTTGTCGACGTCGGTGGCGGTACAATGGATATCGCTGTTTATACAGGCGGCGCGCTGCGTCACACTAAAGTGATCCCTTATGCGGGTAACGTGGTCACCAGCGATATCGCCTATGCTTTCGGCACGCCGCCGACAGACGCAGAGGCGATTAAGGTTCGCCACGGCTGCGCGCTGGGTTCGATTGTCGGCAAAGACGAAAACGTCGAAGTGCCGAGCGTTGGCGGACGACCGCCGCGCAGTCTGCAACGGCAGACGCTGGCTGAAGTGATCGAGCCGCGATACACCGAATTGCTGAATCTGGTCAACGACGAGATTTTGCAGCTACAGGAACAACTGCGTCAGCAGGGCGTTAAGCATCATCTGGCAGCTGGGATCGTGCTGACCGGCGGTGCTGCGCAAATTGAAGGGCTGGCCGCCTGCGCGCAACGCGTTTTTCATACGCAGGTGCGCATTGGACAGCCGCTCAATATCACAGGATTGACGGATTACGCGCAGGAACCTTATTACTCAACCGCAGTGGGACTGCTGCACTATGGCAAAGAGTCCCATATGAACGGCGATGCAGAGACGGAAAAACGCGCATCGGTGGGCAACTGGTTCAAGCGCATCAATAGCTGGTTGAAGAAAGAATTTTAATTTTAGAAAGGAGACCATGCAGGCACTGTTTATGGTCTCCAGGCGACAGGCACATAACGGAGAGAAATCATGTTTGAACCGATGGAATTAACCAATGACGCGGTGATTAAAGTCATCGGCGTCGGCGGCGGCGGCGGCAACGCCGTAGAGCACATGGTACGCGAGCGTATCGAAGGTGTAGAATTCTTCGCTGTGAACACCGACGCCCAGGCGTTGCGTAAAACAGCGGTTGGCCAGACGATCCAGATCGGCACCAATATCACCAAAGGTCTGGGTGCTGGGGCGAATCCGGAAGTTGGTCGTACCTCGGCTGAAGAAGATCGCGAAGCACTGCGTTCTGCGCTGGAGGGAGCAGACATGGTGTTTATCGCTGCCGGTATGGGCGGCGGTACCGGTACCGGCGCTGCGCCGGTGGTAGCGGAAGTGGCCAAAGACCTGGGCATTCTGACCGTTGCGGTCGTGACCAAGCCGTTTAACTTCGAAGGCAAAAAGCGTATGGCTTTTGCCGAGCAGGGCATCGCTGAACTGTCGAAGCATGTCGATTCGCTGATCACTATCCCGAACGACAAGCTGCTGAAAGTGCTGGGTCGCGGTATCTCTCTGCTTGACGCCTTCGGTGCGGCAAACGACGTGCTGAAAGGCGCGGTACAGGGCATCGCCGAGCTGATTACGCGTCCGGGCCTGATGAACGTCGACTTCGCAGACGTGCGCACCGTTATGTCCGAAATGGGCTACGCCATGATGGGCTCCGGCGTCGCTTGCGGTGAAGACCGTGCGGAAGAAGCGGCAGAAATGGCGATCTCCAGCCCGCTGCTGGAAGATATCGATCTTTCTGGCGCGCGCGGCGTACTGGTCAACATTACGGCGGGCTTCGACCTGCGTCTGGATGAGTTCGAAACCGTGGGTAACACCATCCGCGCCTTCGCCTCCGACAACGCGACCGTGGTTATCGGTACCTCGCTGGATCCAGAGATGAACGACGAGCTGCGCGTGACCGTGGTAGCGACCGGCATCGGTATGGACAAGCGTCCTGAAATCACGCTGGTGACCAACAAGCCTGCCAGCCAGCCGGTTATGGATCATCGCTATCAGCAGCACGGCATGTCGCCGCTGCCGCAGGAGCAAAAACCGGCAGCGAAAGTGGTCAACGACCAGAGCGCGCAGTCAAACAAAGAGCCCGATTACCTTGATATTCCAGCGTTTCTGCGTAAGCAGGCCGACTAAGAATAACCTGAGAATTGGGATTCTCCGCTCTTTGTGCTAAAGTGTTCGCCCGCTGGTAAAGTATACTAGCGGTCGGATGGGTAATATTGCGAGATAATACGATGATCAAACAAAGGACATTAAAACGTATTGTTCAGGCGACTGGCGTCGGTTTGCATACCGGCAAGAAAGTCACGCTGACTTTACGCCCTGCGTCGGCTAATACCGGGGTCATCTATCGTCGCACTGACTTGAATCCACCGGTTGATTTCCCGGCTGATGCAAAATATGTGCGCGACACCATGCTGAGTACCTGCCTGGTGAATGATGAAGGCGTGCGTATTTCAACGGTTGAGCATCTGAACGCCGCGCTGGCCGGTCTGGGCATCGACAACATTATTGTTGAAGTGGATGCGCCAGAGATCCCGATCATGGACGGTAGCGCCGCGCCCTTTATCTATCTGCTGATGGATGCGGGCATTGAGCAGCTGAACAGCGCGAAGAAATTTGTGCGCGTTAAGCAGACTGTTCGCGTGGAAGATGGCGATAAGTGGGCTGAGATTAAGCCGTACAACGGTTTTTCTCTCGATTTTACTATCGACTTCAACCATCCGGCGATCGACTCTAGCTCTCAGCGCTATCAGCTGAACTTCTCTGCCGACTCTTTTGTTCGTCAGATCAGCCGCGCCCGTACCTTCGGCTTTATGCGTGAAATCGAGTACCTGCAATCCAAAGGCCTGTGCCTGGGCGGTAGTCTGGATTGCGCTATTGGCCTCGACGATTTCCGCGTGCTGAACGAAGAAGGCCTGCGTTTTGAAGACGAATTCGTTCGTCACAAAATGCTTGATGCAATCGGCGACCTGTTTATGTGCGGCCATAATATTATCGGCGCGTTTACCGCGTTCAAATCAGGCCACGCACTGAACAACAAGCTGCTGCAGGCCGTCCTGGCGAAACAGGAAGCCTGGGAATGGGCTACCTTCGAAGACGAAGCGGAACTGCCGCTGGCATTCAAGGCACCAAATCTGGTTCTGGCTTAATTACCCCAGAACCTTGAAAGGCTGGTTATGCTGACACCCCTCTCCGGTCAGCGGCGCCAGCCTTTTTTATTTCCTTTTTTGCTCCTCCTGGATTTCCGGCAAGTCTCGCAGTAAATGCTGCAATGCTGATGAAACGCTGAACAATCAGGCGTCTTTTCTTCCAGAGCGACTTTAAACACTGATGTGGTCGCCCCACATTAATGGTACTATCAGGCGCTCTGAAAAGCTGAGCGCCGCTGTTCAAAGACGAGCGGCAAACCCCCAACAACGACGCGATCGTTGATGCGCAATGGAAGAGCTGTGATCGGAATTTTTCTACGCTGGCGACACTTAGGCAGACGCTATTTCTGGCCTCATCTCCTGTTGGGGATGGTGGCGGCCAGCTTTGGTTTGCCTGTCTGCGCGCAGAGTGCCGAACTTAACACCTCATCTGAATCCTCTTCCAGTAGCCTGTTCGTCGGTAACGCCGCGCGCTTCGATCATCTGATCCGGCTGCAGGAAACGGCGCGACGTCCCAGCTTTACTATCGATTACTGGCATCAGCACGCCATCCGCACCGTTATCCGCCACCTTTCGTTTACCTTAACGCCACAGGCGGAAACACCAGATACTGTCCCGCTGGCTGCGCATAAGCTGGCGCTTATCGATTCGCTCCAGGCGTTGCTGACCACGCACACTTCTCTGCGTCAGCCGTCGCAGCAGGTCGCGCAGGCGCCGCGTGATGCCCTCGCACCTGTCACTTCGCTGGCCGACTGGCGTAGCAAAACGCATGCAATTCGCGCCGGACCGTCTACGCTGCTTGTCTGAAACCGTTATTTAAATACCCTTTTTCATTATCGCAGCCCGTGTAAAGCGGCTGAATTGAGAAGTTTTTAATATGTTAATCAAACTGTTAACGAAAGTATTTGGCAGCAGCAACGATCGTACTCTGCGCCGTATGCGCAAAGTGGTAGACGTCATCAACAAGATGGAGCCGGATTTCGAGAAACTTTCAGACGATGAGCTGAAAGCGAAAACCAATGAATTCCGTGAGCGTCTGAAAAAGGGCGAGTCGCTGGAAAGCCTGATCCCGGAAGCTTTCGCAACGGTACGTGAGGCGAGTAAGCGTGTCTTCGGCATGCGCCACTTTGACGTGCAGCTGATTGGCGGCATGGTGCTGAACGATCGCTGTATTGCTGAGATGCGTACCGGTGAAGGTAAAACGCTGACCGCGACGCTGCCTGCCTATCTCAATGCGCTGAGCGGCAAAGGCGTGCATGTCGTGACCGTCAACGACTATCTGGCGCAGCGCGATGCGGAAAACAACCGCCCGCTGTTTGAGTTCCTTGGCCTGAGCGTCGGCATTAACCTGCCTGGCATGCCTTCTGTGGCGAAGCGTGAAGCCTACGCGGCAGATATCACCTACGGCACCAACAACGAATATGGCTTCGACTATCTGCGCGACAACATGGCGTTCAGCCCGGAAGAGCGCGTACAGCGCAAGCTGAACTACGCGCTGGTGGATGAAGTTGACTCCATTTTGATCGATGAAGCGCGTACGCCGCTGATTATTTCCGGCCCGGCTGAAGACAGCTCTGAACTCTATATCAAGGTCAACAAAATCATCCCTAGCCTGGTACGCCAGGAGAAAGAAGATTCCGATAACTTCCAGGGTGAAGGCGATTTCTGGGTCGATGAGAAAGCGCGCCAGGCGCACATGACCGAGCGCGGCCTGGTCAAAGTCGAAGAGCTGCTGGTTAGCCAGAACATTATGGCCGAGGGCGAATCGCTCTACTCACCGACTAACATTATGCTGATGCATCACGTTACGGCGGCCTTACGCGCGCATGCGCTGTTTACGCGCGACGTCGATTACATCGTAAAAGATGGCGAAGTGGTTATCGTCGACGAGCACACCGGCCGTACTATGCAGGGCCGCCGCTGGTCTGACGGTCTGCATCAGGCGATTGAAGCTAAAGAAGGCGTGGAAATCCAGAACGAGAACCAGACGCTGGCTTCCATCACCTTTCAGAACTACTTCCGTCTCTATGAGAAGCTGGCCGGTATGACCGGTACGGCGGACACCGAGGCCTTTGAGTTCAGCTCTATCTATAAACTCGACACCATTGTGGTGCCAACCAACCGCCCGATGGTGCGTAAAGATCTGCCTGATCTGGTCTATATGACCGAAAAAGAGAAGATCGACGCGATCATCGAAGATATTCGTGAGCGTACCGCAAATGGCCAGCCGGTGCTGGTGGGTACGATTTCCATCGAAAAATCGGAAGTGGTCTCTAACGAGCTGACGCGCGCGGGCATCAAGCACAACGTGCTGAACGCCAAATTCCACGCCCGTGAAGCGGACATCGTGGCGCAGGCTGGTCAGCCGGGCGCGGTCACCATCGCGACCAACATGGCGGGTCGTGGTACCGACATTATGCTGGGCGGCAGCTGGCATGCGGAAGTCGCTGAGCTGGAAGAGCCTACCGAAGCGCAGATTGAAGCGATCAAAGCCGCCTGGCAGCAACGCCATGATGCGGTACTGGCTTCAGGCGGTCTGCATATTATCGGCACCGAGCGTCATGAATCGCGCCGTATCGACAACCAGCTGCGCGGCCGCG
This sequence comes from Pantoea sp. UBA5923, assembly GCF_002431095.1. Taxonomy (NCBI): domain Bacteria; kingdom Pseudomonadati; phylum Pseudomonadota; class Gammaproteobacteria; order Enterobacterales; family Erwiniaceae; genus Pantoea; species Pantoea sp. UBA5923. The sequence continues at coordinate 71,278 of NZ_DJDN01000066.1, forward strand.
CCGGTCGTCAGGGCGACGCCGGTTCTTCCCGTTTCTACCTGTCGATGGAAGATGCGCTGATGCGTATTTTCGCCTCGGATCGCGTCTCTAATATGATGCGTAAACTGGGTATGAAGCCTGGCGAAGCGATTGAGCACCCGTGGGTAACAAAAGCTATCGCCAACGCGCAGCGTAAAGTGGAAAGCCGCAACTTCGATATTCGTAAGCAGCTGCTGGAGTATGACGACGTGGCGAACGATCAGCGTCGTGCTATCTACAGCCAGCGTAACGAGCTGCTGGACGTTTCCGACGTTAGCGAAACCATTAACAGCATTCGCGAGGATGTGTTCAAAACCACCATCGACAGCTACATTCCGCCGCAGTCGCTGGAGGAGATGTGGGACGTGCCGGGCCTCGAAGAGCGCCTGCGTAACGACTTCGATCTCGATCTGCCGATCGCCGAGTGGCTGGATAAAGAGCCGGATCTGCATGAAGAGACGCTGCGCGAGCGCATCATGACGCGCGCCCGCGAGAGCTACGCCAGTAAGGAAGAGGTTGTCGGCGTTGAGATGATGCGCAACTTCGAAAAAGGCGTGATGCTGCAGACGCTGGACTCGCTGTGGAAAGAGCATCTGGCGGCGATGGACTACCTGCGTCAGGGCATCCATCTGCGCGGCTACGCGCAGAAAGATCCGAAGCAGGAGTACAAACGCGAATCTTTCGCTATGTTCGCGGCGATGCTGGAGTCGCTGAAGTATGAAGTGGTCAGCACCCTGAGCAAGGTGCAGGTTCGTATGCCGGAAGAAGTCGAAGCGATGGAGCAGCAACGTCGCGAAGAAGCTGAACGCCTGGCGCAGCAGCAGCAGCTCAGCCATGTCGATGATGAAGCTGCCGCAGCGGCGTCGCTGGCGGCGCAGAGCGGCGAGCGTAAAGTCGGACGCAACGATCCCTGCCCATGCGGCTCCGGTAAAAAATATAAGCAGTGTCATGGCCGACTGGCCTGACAGGCACTAAGAAAAAGGAGCTTCGGCTCCTTTTTTCTTGCCTGCGGAGCGTGATTAACATTACGCCGCCCATGCTTTAGAATCAGCGCACATTGACTCACCTGACGTGGAAAAACTTTATGAAGCACCTGCAGGTTGCCGTTGGCATCATCCGTAACGCCGATAAACAGATCTTTCTGGCTCAGCGCCCGGCCTCATCGCATATGGCGAATATGTGGGAGTTCCCCGGCGGCAAAATCGAGGCGGGGGAGAGCGCTGAAGAGGCGCTGAAGCGCGAGCTGCTGGAAGAGACAGGCATTGACGTGACGCAGGCGACGGCGATTGGCGCAGCGGATCATACCTACGAAGATCTGCGCGTTACGCTGAACTTCTTTCTGGTGGAAGGCTGGAACGGCGAGCCGTGGGGACGTGAAGGGCAGCCGCAGCGCTGGGTGGCGCAAAGCGCGCTGGTGGCAGAAGAGTTCCCGCCAGCTAACCATGCGCTGATTGCACGTCTGGTCGCCGGCGAGCTTTAACAGCAGGGGTCGGGCCCCTGCTCTCAGTGCTGCTCTTCGCTCCAGTCCTCGCTGTCGTTCAGATCGCCCTCGCTGGGAATGCGCTTCTCTTCGTCCGCCCATTCGCCTAAATCAATCAGCTGACAGCGCTTGCTACAGAACGGGCGCCACGGGCTGAGTTCATCCCAGATTACATCTCTACCGCAGTGCGGACACTGAACGGTAATTACTTCATTTTGCATAGCTACCTCTAACAACAGGCCAGTTCAAAGTTGAGTCGTGCGGGCACTTCGCCGCGTTCGCTGTCCAGCGGCAGGAAACGGATGGCGTAACGACTTTTGTGGCCGGAAACCTGGGGGTAAAGCGCATCTTCCAGCTGTAGCTGCAGGCGCAGCAGTTCCGCGCCTTCCGCATTGTCCTGATAAAAACCGTTCAGGCTGGTCTGATGGCGGAATGCCCCCGACTGACGAATAAGATCCAGAATCATCGCCAGGCTTTGATGCAGCGGCTCCAGCGTCTCCAGCCAGGCGGCGACGTGGCTGTCGCGCATCTCCTGAGGCTGATGCAGCCAGATATGCAGCCCTGGCAGATCGAAACTACAGCATCCGCCGGGAATGCTAAGCCGTTGACGCACCAGCCCGATAAGCCGATCCTCACGCAGCTGCTGCCCCATACGTGGCGCGCTGTTGAGCTGAACTGACTGCGCGCGTAGCTGGTCGCGCAGCGCATCGACCACGGCCATATCAACGCCGGGTACATCAGCCCAGGCACGCAGTTTTTGCTGCTGACGCTCCAGCTCTTTCAGGAGTTCAGTGCGCATATCGCCGCGCTCGAAAATATCCAGCAGCTCGCCGATGATGCGGAAAAAGGTCAAGGCAGAGGCGGCTCGGGTTATCGGCACGGTTTCCTGCAGCTGCTGGATCAGGAATTCCACGCGCAGCCAGGTGCGCATTTTTTCATTCAGTGGATGTTCAAACAGAACGACTGTACTCATGGCGTTAATCCTGTTGCATTGCCGCCAGCGCCAGATAACGCTGGTGCAGGGCGGCAACCTGCGGCAGCGCCTCATCGGGCGTGCCGCTGTTATTAATGACGTCGTCGGCTACGGCGAGGCGCGCGCTGCGCGTCGCCTGAGCGGACAGAATATTTTGCGCCTGCTGTCGGTCGATGCCGTCGCGCTGGATGGTGCGCATGAGCTGTGTTGCTTCATCGACGTCGACGACCAGTACGCGATCCGCCTGGCGCTGCAGGCCGTTCTCGACCAGCAGCGGCACGACCCACAGCACATAAGGCGCTGTGGTCAGCGCTTTCAGCTGCTGCGTGCGGGCGTTAATCAGGGGATGAAGCAGATTATTTAGCCAGGTTTTTTCATCGGGCGACCGGAAAATAATGTCTCTCAGCCGGGCGCGATTCAGCGTGCCTTCTTCCGTCAGGATGCCGTTGCCGTGGCGCTCTGCAATTTTCTGTAGCGCCGCCGATCCCGGCTCGACGACTTCGCGCGCAATAACATCCGCGTCGATAATGGGTACGCCAAGCGCCGCAAAAGCATTGGCGATGGTGCTCTTTCCACTGCCGATTCCACCGGTCAGCGCCACGGTATAAGGCATATCACTCTCTCAGGCGCGCAACACAGCCGGGCAAGCCGAAGCGCAGAACTGTGTGCGCGATCACAATGAAAATTCTCAGCTAAATTTATGGGATTGTAGCTTAAATAAAGTGAAATTCGCAGTCTTGTCGGCAGGCGTATGGCGCGTATGATTATGCCACTGGAGCCGTGCGCGCTACCCGAACTGCGGTTCGTTGCCACTTACCAGGACATTTTTTATGCGTATTGAAGAAGATTTAAAGCTGGGTTTTAAAGATGTACTGATCCGTCCTAAACGCTCCACGCTGAAAAGCCGCTCTGAAGTCGAACTGGAACGTCAATTTACCTTTAAGCATTCCGGGCTGAGCTGGAGCGGCGTGCCCGTAATCGCGGCAAACATGGACACCGTTGGTACTTTCAGCATGGCGGAAGCGCTGGCGAGCTTTGGTATTCTTACGGCTGTACACAAGCACTACAGCGTCGAAGAGTGGCGCGCCTTTATTCAGCGCTCGTCTGTTGCGGTGTTGAACCACGTTATGGTATCGACGGGCACTTCCGATGCCGATTTGCAAAAGCTGACCGCCATTCTGGCGCTCTCCGCCGATCTTAAATTCATCTGTATTGACGTGGCTAACGGCTATTCCGAGCACTTTGTCACCTTCCTGCAGCGCGCGCGCGAAATCTTCCCGGATCGCACCATTTGCGCAGGCAATGTGGTCACCGGCGAGATGGTAGAGGAGCTTATCCTTTCCGGCGCGGATATCGTTAAGGTGGGCATTGGTCCAGGCTCAGTGTGCACGACGCGCGTCAAAACCGGCGTCGGCTATCCTCAGCTCTCCGCCGTTATCGAATGCGCAGACGCGGCACACGGCCTGGGGGGTCAGATTGTCAGCGACGGCGGCTGCGCGGTGCCGGGCGATATCGCCAAGGCGTTCGGCGGTGGTGCCGATTTCGTGATGCTGGGCGGCATGCTTGCCGCGCATGATGAGTGCGAGGGAACGGTGATCGACGAGAACGGCGAGCAGTTTATGCTGTTCTACGGCATGAGCTCTGAATCGGCGATGAAGCGTCACGTTGGCGGCGTCGCGCAGTATCGCGCAGCAGAAGGCAAAACGGTGAAGCTGCCGCTGCGTGGCCCGGTTGCCGAAACGGCGCGCGATATTCTCGGCGGTTTGCGCTCAGCCTGTACCTACGTCGGCGCGGAGCGGCTCAAGGAGCTGACCAAGCGAACCACCTTTATTCGCGTCGCCGAGCAGGAAAACCGCGTTTTCAACCGCTAACGGTGTCTATGCATCAGGGTGCCGCGCGCACCCTAATGCATCACATTTCCCAGTCCAAATACCGGCAGATACATCGCGATCACCAGCGTGCCGACAATAGCGCCGACAATCACCATCATTACTGGCTCCAGCGAGGCGGCGAGCGCATCGGCAAGCGCCAGCGTTCGAGCTTCATGCCACTCCGCCAGCCGCGCCAGCATGGTATCCAGCGCGCCAGCCTCTTCCCCGACCAGCACCAGCTGCATACAGAGCGGCGTAAACAGCGGATGCGCCTGCATCGCCTGATGCAGCGGCTCTCCCCGCGTAATATGCTGCTGAAGCTCAACGACGGCGTCGCGCCATAACCGCGTCGTCAGGGTCGCTTCAGCCGCCTGTAAGCCCTGCAACAGCGTAATGCCTGCCTGTTGCGTCAGCTGCAGGATGGCGTAAATCTGGCTCAGCTGGCTGCCGCGCCACAGATTTGAGAAAAGCGGCAGGCGCAGCATCAGGCGCTGCTCCCACAGCTGCCATGCTGGCGAGCATTGTCGTAGCGCTCGCCAGCCCGCTGCGGCTAACAGCAGCGCGACCGCGAGCCAGCCGCCCCAGCGCTGCAGGCCCACTGAGAGCGCCATCACCGCCGCCGTAAAGGCGGGGAGCGGCGCGTTGAACGAGGCGTAGACCGAGACGAACTCCGGCAGTACAAACAGCAGCATGCCGCCGCTTACCGCGACCGCCACCATTAAAATAAAGAGTGGATAGCGCAGCGCCTTGATGACTTTATTCCTCAGATGTTGCTGACGCGCCTGCTGATCGGCCAGCTGCGCGCAGCAGACGTCAAGCTGGCCGGTCAGTTCGCCCACCTGCATTATGGCGGCGAACAGGGGCGGAAAAATTTGCGGCCACTGGCTTAACGCCTGAGAGAAGGGGACGCCGCTTAAGACGCGCAGCCGCAGCGCATGCAATAGTAACCGCCAGCCAGCGTGAGGATGGCCTTGCGACAGCAGCTCCAGGCCTTGCGCCAGCGGCAGGCCCGCTTTAAGCAAGGTTGCCAGCTGCCTGACAAGGTCTGTTTTGTGTTGCCACTTCCAGTCGCGTGCCCGCCATACTTTACGACGCTGCCAGCTAACCGGTAGCAGATCCTGTTCGGCCAGCTGGCGCAGCAGGCACTCTTCATCAGCCGCCAGGCTCTGACCCTCATGCAGCTGCTGCTGGCTGTTGAGCGCCTGCCAGCGGTAGAGGCTAAGCCGGGACATCTTCCAGACCGGTAACGCGCTGCATCTCCTCCAGCGAGGTTTCGCCGCGGCTGACCGCCTCCAGGCCAGTGCTGAACAGGGTGCGCATACCCTGCTTTTTTGCCAGCGCCAGCACGTTGTCGAGCGGCATCTCAGCGGCGATGGCATTTTGCAGTTTATTGCCGACCGGCAATATTTCAAACAGCGCCAGCCGTCCGAAATAGCCGGAAAAACAGTGGTCGCAGCCGGGCGCGCGCCAGGTTTGCAGCGTGCCGGGCCAGATGTCGGGTGGGAAGTGCGCTATCGCCTGTGCTGGCTGTCGACAGTGGGGGCAGAGCCGACGCACCAGCCGCTGCGCCACAATCAGCCGTAGCGCCGGGCCAAGCAGATAGCCAGGAATGCCCATCTGCCGCAGCCGCGTCAGGGTTTCCGCCGTTGAGTTGGTATGCAGCGTCGATAAGACAAGGTGGCCGGTCTGTGCCGCTTTGACCGCAATTTCTGCCGTTTCCGCATCGCGTATCTCACCCACCATAATGACGTCCGGGTCCTGGCGCAGCAGGGCACGCAGCACCCGATTAAAATCGAGGCCGCATTTCGGGTTGATCTGCGTCTGGTTAATCCCGACCAGCGGAATTTCGACCGGGTCCTCCACGCTGCTGACGTTCATTTCTGGTCGGTTCAGCGTGCTCAGGCAGCTGTAGAGCGTAAAGGTTTTGCCGCTGCCGGTGGGGCCGGTCACCAGAATCAGCCCCTGAGGCTGCGCCAGCGCGGCATCCAGCAGACGCCGCTGCGCGGCGGGCAGGCCGAGCTTATCCAGCGCCAGGGCACTATCCTCGCTTTGCAGCAGACGAATAACCGCTTTTTCACCGTACTGCACCGGCAGCGTCGCCAGGCGAAAAGCGGCGGGTTTGCCCTCCAGCGTCAGAGTAAACTGTCCATCCTGCGGCAGTCGTCGCTCGGCAATATCCAGACCGCCCAGGATTTTCAGCCTGGCGAGCAGCGCGGCGGGCGGTGCTTCGCATAAGGGCGTCAGCGGCTGCAGCACGCCGTCTATGCGCAGCCGTATCCGCACGCCGTCCCGCTGCGGTTCAATATGAATATCGGACGCCCGTCGCCGCAGCGCCTGTTGCAGCATCTGGTTAACGGCCTCGATCGCCGACTCCGGCAGGGCATCGCGCGGCGCATCCGCAGCGGCGCTGCTGTGCTGCTGAAGCTCAAGGCGCGCCAGAGGCCAGCACTCAATTTCAACCTGACACTGGCTGGCGAAGGAGAGCGCCTCGCTTAAGCCCTCCGGCACCTGTTCCGCAACGGCGACGCGCAGCAGCGTCGCATCATGATGCAGTAAGACGGCGCGATAGCGCTGGCACAGCGCGCGAATAGCGGAATCAACCATTACCATCGCTGGCTCCTTTGTCATCGAAGCGGAACTGTTCCAGACAGTTATCGCGCTGGCTGTCGCTGGTGCTGGTACAGCTGCGTTGCCACCTCAGGCTGCCTTCCACACTGTCCCATACCGGCGTCATCTCAACGCTCAGGCCAGTCAGGCTCTCCTGGCCGGTTAAGGTAATGGTGCCGTTTACGACGCTGAGCGTCGAAACGTAACGCGAGCCTTTTGCCGCCGGTATGCCTTTTTCGCCCGCCTGGCACTGCGCAGGGCCGCCTCGCTCCATAGCGCACAGCTCAACAGCCGTTTTGTAGGGCATCATCGTTTGCAGCATGTCGGTGAGCGCCGCGCGTTGCAGGTAGTTTTGATAGGCTGGTAAGCCGATAGCGCTGAGGATCGCCACGATCCCCACCACAATCATCAGCTCGACCAGGGTAAAACCCTGTTGATGAGTCATTACATCGCCTCCTGAGTAGATAAGAGGCGGCAGAATAGAAAAGCGCAGGCGTTAAACCCAGCCGCGGATTTTCAAGCCGGGAAAGGGAACGCAATAAAGCGACGGAGTTGCAGCGGTGTGAACAACGAAGCGGAAGCGGGCGCGCAAAAACGCCGTGAGCGACGCCACGGCATTATCGGTTTACAGGGAAGTGAAGCGCATCGAGAGATCCAGCGCACGGACATGTTTGGTGAGCGCGCCGACAGAGACATAGTCGACGCCGGTCTGCGCGATTTGCGGCAGCGTCGTTTCCGTGACGTTGCCTGAAACCTCAAGCTGTGCGCGCCCCTGCGTACGCGCGACGGCTTCTCGCATCTCGTCGAGGGTGAAATTATCCAGCATGATAATGTCAGCACCCGCCGCAAGCGCCTGTTCCAGCTCATCCAGCGATTCCACTTCCACCTCTACCGGCACGTCCGGATGCATCCAGAACGCTTTTTCTACCGCCTGCTGAATCGAACCGCTGGCGATAATATGGTTCTCTTTAATCAGGAATGCGTCAGAAAGGCCGAGACGGTGATTTGCGCCGCCGCCGCACAGCACAGCATATTTCAGCGCCGTACGCAGTCCCGGCAGGGTTTTGCGCGTATCCAGCAGCTGCGTGTCGCTGCCCGCAAGCAGTTGCACATAACGGCGTGTTTCGGTTGCCACGCCTGACAGCGTTTGCACGAAATTAAGAGCGGTGCGTTCAGCAGTCAACAGGCGACGAGAAGGGCCGCTCAGGGTAAACAGCAGCTGATCAGGCGTTACGCTGTCGCCATCTTCGACCTGCCAGCCCAGCGTCACATGACCACCAAGCTGATTAAACACCTCTTCCACCCAGCGTTTACCACAGAAAACACCCGCTTCCCGCGTGATCACCTGGGCTTGCGCCTGGCTCTCTTCGGGAAGCAGCTGAGCGGTGATATCACGGTCAGCATCGATCTCGCCGCCCAGATCCTCCTGCAAAGCGCGCGCGACCGTGGCGGGAATGTCCTGTTCAATACGGGCGATCAGCGCCTGTCGGCGGCTATCGACACTATAACGACGGGTTGGCATAACGAATTCGCTCCTGATGACCTGAACACAGAGGCAGCCACAATAGATCGAAAAGGCACAATTCACCAGCCGAAGTCTGAGTTTTGTTTAGTATACTTAACGAAAGCGCGCCGCCGTAGCGCAGCACCTTTAGGCTGCCAAAAATCAGTGGAAATCATGCTATTCTCAGCCCGACTCTGCTAAGGAAAAACCGGCATGAAACTGGAACAGGGCTGGCTGACCGACATCCGTCAGGTGCCGTCGCCACATTTTAATCAACGTCCCAACGACGAGGCACCCTCGCTGTTGGTCATCCACAATATCAGCCTGCCGCCGGGCGAATTCGGCGGGCCGTGGATCGATCGGCTGTTTACCGGCACCTTGCCGCCCGACGCTCATCCCTATTTTGCCGATATCGCCCATCTGCAAGTCGCCGCGCATTGTCTGATTCGTCGCGACGGGGAAATCGTGCAGTATGTTTCTTTCGAAAATCGCGCCTGGCATGCCGGGGTTTCCTGCTATCAGGGCCGCGAAAACTGCAACGATTTTTCTATTGGCATCGAACTGGAAGGTACCGACGATCTGCCTTACACCGATGCGCAGTACCAGGCGCTGGCCGCAGTGACGCGACTACTGCTACAGCACTATCCCTTAACGCCCTCGCGCATTACCGGACACAGCGATATTGCCCCGACGCGTAAGACCGATCCGGGGCCTGCTTTTGACTGGGCACAGTATCAGCGACTGTTGGCGCAGACTTCTTTTTGATTCTCCCGGAGTGGGTATGACGTTGTTTTCCTTGTTACTGGTTTTAGGTTGGGAACGCCTGTTTAAGCTGGGCGAGCACTGGCAGCTCGACCATCGGCTGGAGCCTCTCTTCCGCCGTCGCCGTCATTTTTCGCTGCTGCGCACGCTGGGTATGACGCTGCTGGCGATGGCGTTAACGGCGCTGGCGATCTGGTGTGTAAAAGGGCTGCTGTTCGGCGTCGCGCAACTGCTTTTCTGGATCCTGATCGGCCTGCTCTGCATCGGCGCTGGCTCGGCACGCCTGCACTATCACGCCTATCTGAAGGCGGCGAGCCACGACGATGTCGCGGCCCATCAGACGATGGCCGCCGAACTGACGATGATCCACGGCGTGCCGGTGGAGTGCAGCGAGCGTGAGTTTCTGCGCGAGCTGCAAAACGCCCTGATCTGGATTAATTTCCGCTTCTATCTGGCGCCGATGTTCTGGTTTGTGGCGGGCGGCCCCTATGGGCCGGTGCTGCTGGTGGGATACGCTTTCCTGCGCGCATGGCAGAGCTGGCTGGCGAAGCATAAGTCGCCCCTTGAGCGCGCGCAGTCAGGCATTGATGGCCTGCTGCACGTTATCGACTGGATCCCGGCGCGGCTGGCTGGCGTCACCTATGCGCTGCTGGGACACGGCGAGAAGGCGTTGCCCGCCTGGTTCGCCACGCTGACCGATTTCCACCGTTCGCAATATCAGGTGCTGACCAGCCTGGCGCAGTTTTCGCTGGAGCGCGATCCGCACATGGATAAAGTCGAAACGCCACGCATCGCTGTTGCCCTGGCGAAACGCATTTCGCTGGTGCTGGTGGTCGTGGTGGCGTTGCTGACCATCTACGGCACGCTGGTCTGATCCGCAGGCGGCACGCCGAAGTCGGGTGTGCCGTCGTCGCGCCAGTGAAAATTCTTCAGCCGCGTATGACGATTGGGGTCCCACAGCGGATCCCCTTCGATTTCCGTATAGTTGCGTGCGTGATAGACCAGCACATCCTCGCCGTTCTCATCCTGAGTGAAACAGTTATGGCCCGGTCCATACTGATGGTTATCCCAGTTTGAGGTGAAAACCGGCCGCGCCGACTTATGCCAGTTGGCGGGGTTAAGCAAATCCTGCTCGCTGTCGATCGACAGTAGCCCCATGCAGTAGTTTTCATCCGTCGCGCTCGCAGAGTAGGTGACGAAGAGCCGGTCGCCATGCTTAATCACCGCCGGCCCCTCATTAACGCTGAATCCCGCGCACTCCCACTCATATTCAGGTCGGCTCAGCATCGTTGGCGCGCCTGTCAGCGTCCAGGGATTAAGCAGCTCCGCCAGATAGAGGTTAGAGTTGCCGGGAATCGCCGGATCCTTCTGCGCCCACAGATACCAGTTTTTGCCCTGATGCACGAAGTGCGTGGCGTCCAGCGCAAAGGTATCGAACTGGCTAAAGACCCGACGCGGCGCCTGCCAGCGTCCGCTCAGCGGATCGGCGTCGTCGCTCACCAGCGCATACATGCGGTGCTGAAACAGGCCCTCTTTAATATCGCGCGTCGGCGCGGCGGCGAAATAGATCACCCACTGGTCGTCGATGCGGTGCAGCTCCGGCGCCCAGATTAGCTCGCTGCATGGACCGCTTTCCGGCTTGCGCCAGACCACAACCGGTTCGGCGTCGCGCAATCCCAGCAGCGTGCTGGCGCGACGCAGTTCCAGCCGATCATAGGCGGGCACAGAGGCGATAAAGTAGTAGTGCTGCTCATGGCGCAGGATAAAAGGGTCGGCCCGCTGTTCAATAAAGGGATTCGGCCACTGTAGGGTCATTTCACTTCTCCTGGTTGGGTGACGGCGCCGTCGCGCTGACGCAGCTCATGTAGTTCACGGAAGTTAGCGCGACGCAGCGCAAGATCGTCCTGGATAGTGCGCATGAGCGCGCGGTCGACCTTCAGCAGGCGGACAACGCCTGCGGTAATCAGATAGCCCACGCCGGGAATAACGGTGAACAGCAGCATAATGCCGTTTACCGCCTGCGAAGACTGCTGTTTCGCGCCTGCGTCGTAGCCGTAAATCGAGAGAAGAAAGCCGACCATCGCGCCCGCCACCGCCAGCCCGACCTTAAGGAAAAACAGGTTCCCGGAGAAGCTGATGCCGGTGATGCGCTTGCCGGTTTTCCACTCGCCGTAATCATCGACGTCAGCCATCAGCGACCAGTGCAGCGGCGACGGTATTTGATGCAGCACGTTCAGCAGGAAGTAGGCGATAACTATCGCGACGGTGGCGTGCGGATCGATCCAGTAAAAGCCGCAGGAGAAGAACGCCAGCGCGATATTGGTCCAGAAAAAGACTTTCAGCTTACACCAGCGGTCAGTAAGGAGCTTCGCCAGCGTGCTGCCGAACATCATGCCCACCACGCCGAGGCTGATAAACAGCGTAGCGAAGTGAGTTGACTGGCCCATTACCCAGGTAACGTAGTACATGGTGGCGGCCATACGGATAAAGCCGGGGCAGACGTTGCAAAAGGTAAGCAGCAGGATGCGCACCCACTGGTCGTTTTTCCAGACGTCGCGCAGATCGTTTTTCAAATCGTCATGGGTCGGCACCGCCGGGCGAATACGCTCGCGCACCGTGGCGAAGCAGAACAGAAACATCCCCAGCCCAATCAGCGCCAGGACGCTCATCGCCAGCTGATAGCCGCGCGCCTTGTCATCGCCGCCGAACCACTCCGCCATGGGCAACAGCGACAGCGAGAGGATCAGCGTCGCGATGCCAACCATAACAAAGCGGTAAGACTGGCAGGAGACGCGTTCACCAGGATCGTTAGTGATAACGCCGCCCAGCGAGCAGTAGGGGATATTGATGGCGGTGTAGGTCAGAGACATGAAAAAGTAAGTAACGAAGGCCCAGATGACTTTGTTTTCGTAGCTCCAGTCCGGCGTGGTGAACATCAGCACGCTGAACAGCACGTAGGGCACTGAGACCCACAGCAGCCAGGGGCGAAAACGGCCCCAGCGGCTCTGGGTACGATCGGCGATAGCGCCCATAATCGGGTCGGTAACGGCATCAAGCACGCGCACCGAGAGCAACAGCGTACCCACCAGCGCAGGCGCCAGGCCAAAGACATCGGTATAGAAGTAATTAAGAAACAGCATGATGGCGCCGCCAATCATATTGCAGCCCGCATCGCCCATGCCGTAACCCAACTTTTCGCGAAAAGAGAGGGCGGAATCCTTCATGGTTATTATCCTGCGCATTTGGTATGAGCAGAGAAGTATCGTTGCTGAATCAGCAGGATGGCTGGGAGCAAATAGTCAGTAAGATGGACAAAACAGGCGCGGCGGGAAAAATGTGAGCTGGATCGAGAGGGAAAATAGCCCGCCGACCTGAATCGGCGGGATTAAGATACATCAGGCGCGCTGCTGCGTCCTGTTTTTAACGGCGTAACCAACGGCGAGGATAACCAGCCAGACCGGGATCAGCCAGACGGAGATCGCCATGCCGGGAGTCATCAGCATAATCACCAGGATAGCCGCCATAAACGCCAGGCAGAGCCAGTTGCCGAAGGGATAGAGCAGGGCTTTAAAGCGCGTGGTGACGCCCTGCTGATCTTTCTTACGGCGGAACTTCAGATGCGCCATGCTAATCATTGCCCAGTTGATCACCAGCGCGGAGACCACCAGCGACATCAGCAGGCCAAAGGCTTCGCCCGGCATCAGATAGTTGATTAACACGCAGAGTGCGGTCGCCACGGCAGAGACCAGAATCGTGGCCACCGGCACGCCGCGGCGGTCTACCTTCAGCAGCGCTTTCGGCGCGTTGCCCTGTTGCGCCAGACCGAACAGCATGCGGCTGTTGCAGTAGACGCAGCTGTTATAGACCGACAGCGCCGCGGTCAGGATCACTACGTTCAGCGCGTTCGCCACCAGCGCGTCGCCCAGATCGTGGAAAATCAGTACAAAAGGACTGGTGTCTGCGGTCACGCGCGTCCAGGGCATCAGTGACAGCAGCACCGCCAGCGAACCGATATAGAAGATCAGGATGCGGTAGATAACCTGATTGGTGGCTTTAGGAATGCTCTGCTCCGGATTATCAGCTTCCGCGGCGGTAATACCCACCAGCTCCAGGCCGCCGAAGGAGAACATAATTATCGCCATCATCATCACCAGGCCACTGAAGCCGTGTGGCAGAAAACCGCCCTGCGCCCAGAGGTTACTGACGCTGGCCTGCGGGCCGCCTGTGCCGCTGAACAGCAGCCAGCCGCCAAAGAGGATCATGCCGATAACCGCGACCACTTTTATGATAGAGAACCAGAACTCCATTTCGCCGTAGACTTTTACATTGGTCAGGTTAATGGCGTTGATCAGCACAAAGAATACCGCGGCGGTAATCCAGGTCGGCACATCCGGCCACCAGAACTGAATATATTTGCCGACGGCGGTCAGCTCGGCCATGGCTACCAGCACATAGAGCACCCAGTAATTCCAGCCTGACGCGAAGCCGGCGAAGTTGCCCCAGTATTTGTAGGCGAAGTGGCTGAAGCTGCCGGCAACCGGCTCCTCGACTACCATCTCTCCCAGCTGGCGCATAATCAGAAAGGCGATAAAACCGGCAATGGCGTAGCCCAGAATAACGCCGGGGCCGGCAGCCTGAATGACCGATGCGCTGCCCAGAAACAGGCCGGTGCCCACCGCCCCGCCCAGCGCGATCAGCTGAATATGACGGTTCTTTAGCCCGCGCTTCAGCGTATCGCTGTGCTGTTGTTCCATACAAACCTCGTGTTGTTTTAATTCTTCTTTTGCAGCGCGCGATGGCTGTCAGGAAGTGGTTACAATAACGTACTGTTTTCTTTACGGTATCAGGCGCCTTCTCTGTAAGCGGATGCTACCCTGGCGACAAGAATAGTGATATGCGGTGCGCTTTGCACCTGCTTTCTCTTTTCGTGCTGAGAGTTAACTGAAAATCCTCGTCGCCATCACATTGCCGCCTGCGCCTGTTCTGCCACGAATGCGCGTTAAAGGCGAATAAGGTTGTCTTATGTCGAGGTGGAAGATTGTCGTTAACGCTGTGTAAGGTTTGGTAAAAATCACCGCATCTCACTTTTTTCGCGCGATGCCGTTTCTGGTTTTCTGACGGCAACTTAACCCTGCGTAGCCCGTTGACTGACAAGGATTGTGACTGGCGTCATATAGACACAAGGTGAATACTTTGTTACTTTACGGCCAACTTTTTGGAATTGGTATTACCAATTTACTCCGGACGACGGCTTGATAAGAAGGGAAGATGGCTTACAGTAAGATTCGCCAACCCAAGCTCTCTGATGCCATTGAGCAGCAGCTGGAATCTCTGATTATGGAAGGGACGCTGCGTCCTGGCGAGAAGCTGCTGCCCGAGCGCGAACTCGCCAAACAATTCGATGTCTCACGTCCATCCCTTCGCGAAGCCATACAGCGTCTGGAAGCGAAAGGTCTGCTGCTGCGCCGTCAGGGCGGCGGCACCTTCGTCCAGCAGAATCTCTGGCAAAGCCTGAGCGATCCGCTCGTCAGCCTGATCACTAAACATCCAGAATCTCAGTTCGATTTACTGGAAACGCGCCATGCGCTGGAAGGGATCGCCGCCTACTATGCGGCGCTGCGCGGCACCGAAGAGGATATCGAGCGTATCCGTCACTGCCACGTACAGATTCAGCAGGCTCAGGAGAGCGGCGACCTCGACGCGGAAGCGGATGCGGTGATGCAGTATCAGATCGCTGTCACAGAAGCCGCCCATAATGTGGTGCTTTTGCATTTGCTGCGGTCGATGGGCCCTATGCTGGAACAAAACGTTCGACAGAATTTTGAATTGCTCTACTCGCGCCGGGAAATGCTGGCGAAAGTGAGCGGTCACCGCGCCAGTATTTTCGAGGCGATTGTGGCTCGCGAGCCAGAACAGGCACGCGAGGCTTCGCATCGTCACCTGGCGTTCATAGAGGAAATCTTGCTGGACAGAAGTCGGGAGCAGACTCGTCGTGAACGCTCCCTGCGTCGTTTACAGCAACGTAAGGAATAACGCGCGACAAAGAACGCGCGACATCAACGACGGGCCTGTCTCCTTGTGCTCTGGCAAACAAAGCAAGCAGAACACATGGAGACAGGCTCCAGACAATTCAACGTATTAGACACAGATAAGGAATACCCCCCATGTCAGAACGTTTACAGAATGACGTGGATCCGATCGAAACTCGTGACTGGCTACAGGCGATCGAATCGGTCATCCGTGAAGAAGGTGTTGAGCGTGCGCAGTATCTGATCGATCAGGTGCTGAGTGCAGCCCGCAAAGGCGGCGTAAAAGTGGCGGCAGGCGGTAACGCCGTCAGCAACTATATCAACTCTATTGCCGTTGAAGACGAGCCGGAGTATCCGGGTAACACGTCTCTGGAGCGTCGTATCCGTTCCGCAATTCGCTGGAACGCCATCGTAGCGGTGCTGCGCGCCTCGAAGAAAGATCTGGAGCTGGGCGGCCACCTCTCATCATTCCAGTCTTCTGCGACCATTTATGAAGTGTGCTTTAACCACTTCTTCCGCGCGCGCAACGACAAGGACGGCGGCGATCTGGTTTACTTCCAGGGCCATATCTCGCCGGGTATCTACTCGCGCGCGTTCCTTGAAGGCCGTCTGACCGAAGAGCAGATGAATAACTTCCGTCAGGAAGTGCACGGCAACGGTCTGTCATCTTACCCGCACCCGAAACTGATGCCGGACTTCTGGCAGTTCCCGACCGTGTCTATGGGTCTGGGGCCGTTGAATGCCATTTATCAGGCGAAGTTCCTGAAGTATCTGGAACACCGCGGCCTGAAAGATACCTCTAACCAGACCGTTTACGCCTTCCTCGGTGACGGCGAGATGGACGAGCCGGAATCTAAAGGCGCGATCACCATCGCGACCCGCGAGAAGCTGGACAACCTGGTGTTCATCATCAACTGTAACCTGCAGCGTCTGGACGGCCCGGTTACCGGCAACGGCAAGATCATCAACGAACTGGAAGGCATCTTTGCAGGCGCTGGCTGGAACGTGATCAAAGTCATCTGGGGCGGCCGCTGGGATGAGCTGCTGCAGAAAGACACCAGCGGTAAACTGATCCAGCTGATGAACGAAACCGTTGACGGCGACTATCAGACCTTTAAATCCCGCGACGGCGCCTACGTGCGCGAACACTTCTTCGGTAAATACCCGGAGACGGCAGCGCTGGTTAAAGACTGGTCAGACGAAGAGATCTTCGCCCTGAACCGCGGCGGCCACGATCCGAAGAAAATCTACGCGGCACTGAAGAAAGCGCAGGAGACCAAAGGTCAACCGACGCTGATTCTGGCGCATACCATCAAAGGCTATGGTATGGGCGATACCGCTGAAGGTAAAAACATCGCGCACCAGGTCAAGAAGATGAACATGGATGGCGTTCGCTACATCCGCGATCGCTTCAACGTGCCGGTTGCCGACGACAAGATCGAAGAGCTGCCGTACGTGACCTTTGAGAAAGGTTCTGAAGAGTACAACTACCTGCATGGCCAGCGCGAGAAGCTGGGTGGCTACCTGCCGTCCCGTCAGGCGGAGTTCACTGAAAAACTGGACATGCCGAAGCTGGAAGAGTTCAAGGCGCTGCTGGAAGAGCAGAGCAAAGAGATCTCAACCACCATCGCCTTCGTGCGCGCCCTGAACGTGATGCTGAAGAACAAGTCGATCAAAGATCGTCTGGTGCCGATCCTGGCGGACGAGGCCCGTACCTTCGGTATGGAAGGTCTGTTCCGTCAGATTGGTATCTACAGCCCGAACGGCCAGCAGTACACGCCGCAGGACCGCGAGCAGGTTGCTTACTACAAAGAAGATGAGAAAGGCCAGATTCTGCAGGAAGGGATCAACGAGCTGGGCGCAGGTTCATCCTGGCTGGCAGCGGCGACCTCTTACAGCACCAACAACCTGCCGATGATCCCGTTCTATATCTACTACTCCATGTTCGGTTTCCAGCGTATCGGCGATCTGATGTGGCTGGCGGGCGACCAGCAGGCGCGCGGCTTCCTGATCGGCGGCACCTCCGGTCGTACCACGCTGAACGGCGAAGGTCTGCAGCACGAAGATGGTCACAGCCACATTCAGGCGCTGACTATCCCGAACTGTATCTCTTACGATCCGGCGTATGCGTACGAAGTAGCGGTCATCATGCATGACGGCCTGGTACGTATGTACGGCGAAGCGCAGGAGAACGTTTACTATTACATCACCACGCTGAACGAAAACTACCACATGCCAGCGATGCCGGAAGGCGCCGAAGAGGGTATCCGTAAGGGTATCTACAAGCTGGAAACCGTGGAAGGCAGCAAAGGCAAAGTGCAGCTGCTGGGTTCAGGCTCTATCCTGCGTCACGTGCGTGACGCGGCGCAGATCCTGGCGAAAGAGTACGGCATCGGTTCCGACGTCTACAGCGTGACCTCGTTCACCGAACTGGCGCGCGACGGCCAGGACTGCGAACGCTGGAACATGCTGCATCCGACCGAGGAAGCGCGCGTGCCTTACATCGCTCAGGTGATGAACGACGCGCCGGCGGTGGCATCGACCGATTACATGAAGCTGTTCGCTGAACAGGTTCGCAGCTACATTCCGGCCAGCGATTACCGCGTGCTGGGCACCGACGGCTTTGGCCGTTCTGACAGCCGCGAAAACCTGCGTCACCACTTTGAAGTGGACGCCTCCTACGTGGTGGTAGCTGCGCTGGGCGAGCTGGCTAAACGTGGCGAAATCGACAAGAAAGTGGTGGCGGACGCGATCGCTAAGTTCGACATCGATGCCGATAAAGTTAACCCGCGTCTGGCTTAAGAGGTAAGAGAGTAATGGCTACTGAAATTAAGGTACCGGATATCGGGTCTGATGAAGTTGAAGTCACCGAGATCCTGGTGAAGGTTGGCGACAAGGTGGAAGCCGAGCAGTCGCTGATCACCGTAGAAGGCGACAAAGCCTCTATGGAAGTTCCCTCGCCGCAGGCGGGCGTGGTGAAAGAGATCAAAATCGCGACCGGCGACAAAGTCGAAACCGGCTCGCTGATTATGATTTTTGACGCAGAAGGCGCGGCGGCAGACGCGGCGCCAGCGGCGGAAGAGAAGAAAGCCGAAGCCGCTCCGGCGCCGGCTGCCGCCTCCACCGCAGCAAAAGATGTCAATGTGCCCGATATCGGCGGCGACGAAGTGGAAGTCACCGAGATCCTGGTGAAAGTGGGCGACAAAGTTGAAGCCGAACAGTCGCTGATTGTCGTTGAAGGCGATAAAGCCTCGATGGAAGTGCCTGCGCCGTTCGCGGGTACCGTGAAAGAGATCAAAATCGAAACCGGCGCGAAAGTCAGCACCGGCTCGCTGATCATGGTCTTCGAAGCAGAAGGCGCGGCGCCGGCAGCGGCGGCGAAGCCGGAAGTGAAAGAAGCGGCGACCTCCGCTCCTGCGGCTACCGCTGGCGCGAAAGAGGTCAACGTGCCGGATATCGGCGGCGACGAAGTGGAAGTCACCGAAGTGCTGGTGAAGGTCGGCGATAAAGTGGAAGCCGAGCAGTCGCTGATCGTTGTTGAAGGCGACAAGGCCTCAATGGAAGTGCCTGCGCCGTTCGCCGGCACCGTCAAAGAGCTGAAAGTCTCAACCGGCGATAAAGTGAGCACCGGCTCACTGATCATGATCTTCGAAGTGGAAGGCGCAGCGAAAGCCGAAGCGCCGAAGCAGGAAGCTGCGCCCGCACAGGCTCCGGCGAAAGCCGCTGCGCCTGCCGCACCGGCCGCGCCTAAAGCTGACGCGAAAAGCGATTTCGCCGAAAACGACGCCTACGTGCATGCGACCCCGGTTATCCGTCGTCTGGCGCGCGAATTCGGCGTGAACCTGGCGAAGGTGAAAGGCACCGGTCGTAAAGGCCGCATCCTGAAAGAAGACGTTCAGAGCTACGTGAAAGACGCGGTGAAACGCGCTGAGGCCGCTCCGGCTGCCGCTGCCAGCGGCGGAAGCCTGCCAGGCCTGCTGCCGTGGCCGAAAGTTGACTTCAGCAAGTTCGGCGAAGTTGAAGAAGTGGAACTGGGCCGCATCCAGAAAATCTCTGGCGCTAACCTGAGCCGTAACTGGGTGGTTATTCCGCACGTTACGCACTTCGATAAAACTGATATCACCGATCTGGAAGCGTTCCGTAAACAGCAGAACGCGGAAGCCGAGAAGCGTAAGCTGGATGTGAAATACACCCCGGTGGTGTTTATCATGAAAGCGGTCGCTGCCGCGCTGGAACAGATGCCGCGCTTCAACAGCTCGCTGTCTGAAGACGCGCAGCGCCTGACGCTGAAAAAGTACATCAACATCGGTGTGGCGGTCGATACGCCGAACGGCCTGGTGGTTCCGGTCTTTAAAGACGTGAACAAGAAAGGCATCACCGAGCTCTCTCGCGAGCTGATGGCGACCTCGAAGAAAGCGCGCGACGGCAAGCTGACCGCGAGCGACATGCAGGGCGGATGCTTCACCATCTCCAGCCTTGGCGGTCTTGGCACCACGCACTTCGCGCCGATCGTCAACGCGCCGGAAGTGGCTATCCTCGGCGTGTCTAAATCGGCGATGGAGCCGGTCTGGAACGGTAAAGAGTTTGTGCCGCGTCTGATGATGCCGATCTCGCTTTCCTTCGATCACCGCGTGATTGACGGCGCTGATGGTGCGCGTTTCATCACCATCATCGGCAATATGTTGTCCGACATCCGCCGTCTGGTGATGTAAGTACAATCAAGGCCGGCAATCGCCGGCCTTGTTGTAAAGATTCGTGGCATCGCGGTTTGCAGTTTGTTAACAATTCTGTAAACTCTTGCGGTGAAAAATGTCCCGGTGGAGCAAAGGACATCGTGAGCCTGTTTCGTCAGGCGTACCTGGCGCAGTCAGTTGTTGACGCCCAGCGCGCAGAACCCGCAGCGTACTTAAGATACGCAAGGCGTCGCGCACTGCCCGGATGCAAGTGGCCTCCCAGCCTGATGAAAAACGCTCTACGTCTGACCCGCCGGATCACAACTAAGAGGTCATGATGAGTACAGAGATTAAAACCCAGGTCGTGGTACTTGGGGCTGGTCCTGCAGGTTACTCTGCAGCCTTCCGTTGCGCTGATTTAGGTCTGGAAACCGTACTGGTAGAGCGTTACAGCACCCTGGGCGGTGTCTGTCTGAACGTGGGCTGTATCCCGTCAAAAGCGCTGCTGCACGTTGCTAAAGTGATCGAAGAGGCGAAAGCCCTGGAAGAACACGGCATTGTGTTTGGTCAGCCCTCTACGGACATCAACAAAGTCCGCACCTGGAAAGAGAAAGTCATTAACCAGCTGACCGGCGGTCTTGCTGGCATGGCGAAAGGCCGTAAAGTCAAAGTCGTTAACGGCCTGGGCAAATTCACCGGTGCAAATACTCTGGTTGTGGAAGGAGAAGGCGGCGCGACCACCATCAACTTCGACAACGCTATTATCGCGGCCGGTTCTCGTCCGATCACGCTGCCGTTTATTCCGCATGACGACCCGCGCGTATGGGACTCTACTGATGCGCTGGAGCTGAAAGAAGTGCCGGAGCGTATGCTGGTTATGGGCGGCGGTATTATCGGTCTCGAGATGGGTACCGTTTACCATGCGCTGGGTTCGCAGATTGACGTGGTTGAGATGTTCGACCAGGTTATCCCGGCGGCCGACAAAGACGTGGTGAAAGTGTTCACCAAGCGCATCGCTAAGCAGTTCAACCTGATGCTGGAAACCAAAGTTACTGCGGTTGAAGCAAAAGAAGACGGCATCTACGTTACGATGGAAGGCAAGAAAGCGCCGGCCGAACCGCAGCGTTACGACGCGGTGCTGGTAGCGATCGGTCGTGTGCCGAACGGTAAAGGTCTGGATGCAGGTAAAGCGGGCGTGGAAGTGGACGATCGCGGCTTTATCCGCGTCGACAAGCAGATGCGCACCAACGTTCCGCACATCTATGCTATCGGCGATATCGTCGGTCAGCCGATGCTGGCGCATAAAGGCGTGCACGAAGGCCACGTAGCGGCCGAAGTTATCGCTGGCATGAAGCACTACTTCGATCCGAAAGTGATCCCGTCTATCGCTTACACCGAGCCGGAAGTTGCATGGGTCGGCCTGACTGAGAAAGAAGCGAAAGAGAAGGGCATCAGCTACGAAGTCTCTACCTTCCCGTGGGCAGCCTCAGGCCGCGCTATCGCGTCTGACTGCGCAGACGGCATGACCAAGCTGATTTTCGACAAAGAGACGCATCGCGTTATCGGCGGCGCGGTTGTCGGCACCAACGGCGGCGAGCTGCTGGGCGAAATCGGTCTGGCGATCGAGATGGGTTGCGATGCAGAAGATATCGCGCTGACTATCCACGCGCACCCGACGCTGCACGAGTCGGTTGGCCTGGCGGCAGAGATCTTCGAAGGCAGCATCACCGACCTGCCGAACCCG
This sequence comes from Pantoea sp. UBA5923, assembly GCF_002431095.1. NCBI lineage: Bacteria > Pseudomonadati > Pseudomonadota > Gammaproteobacteria > Enterobacterales > Erwiniaceae > Pantoea > Pantoea sp. UBA5923. The sequence goes on from NZ_DJDN01000066.1 coordinate 92,939, forward strand.
AAAGCGAAGAAAAAGTAATTTTCTCCGCTGATAAAAGAAGCTCCCGCAAGGGGGCTTTTTTTTGCGCCCGATGCGCGGTGAATTCATGAGTAAATCAGAGGTGACAGACGCCTTTATTCATAACCCAGAGGGTTACCATTATCGAAAAAGTCAGTGTAAAAGTTATGCCTCTCTTCTTTACGCCGCCATGCCGCTTCGCCAGATAGCCGCCTGAAGAAAGCACATTTTGCAAACAACCTCTGACGCTGCGCCGTTCCCCGCCAGCTAGCCCAAAAACTCAAAAACCGCACTTTTTTACCCTGTTAATTATGTTGTGTTTTTGTAAACAGATTAACAAACAGCCTAAACCCTGCTATGCTGCCCCACGCGGAACCGGGCACCTTACCCTACTCATGGAATGCTTTGTCACCAGGGTGCACCGGAAACCCATACAATGTGAGCGAGGAGAACGTCGTGCTAGTAGAATACCGTAAGCACGTTGCTGAGCGTGCAGCCCAGGGGATCGTACCTAAGCCGTTAGATGCTTCCCAGATGGCCGCGCTGGTTGAACTGCTGAAAAACCCGCCAGCGGGTGAAGAAGAATTCCTGACCGATCTGTTGGTCAACCGTGTCCCACCCGGCGTTGATGAAGCCGCCTACGTTAAAGCGGGTTTCCTTGCCGCGGTGGCTAAAGGCGAAACGACCTCTCCTCTGGTATCCCCCGAAAAAGCGATTGAACTGCTGGGCACCATGCAAGGCGGTTACAACATCCATCCGCTGATTGACGCGCTGGATGACGCGAAGCTGGCACCGATTGCCGCGAAAGCGCTGTCGCACACGCTGCTGATGTTTGACAGCTTTTACGACGTTGAAGAGAAAGCGAAAGCGGGCAATCCCCATGCGCAGCAGGTAATGCAATCCTGGGCGGATGCCGAGTGGTATTTGTCACGCCCTGAGCTGGCAGAAAAAATTACCGTCACCGTGTTCAAAGTGACCGGCGAAACCAATACCGACGATCTCTCTCCGGCGCCGGATGCATGGTCACGTCCGGATATTCCACTGCACGCGCTGGCGATGCTGAAAAACGCCCGTGAAGGCATCAACCCGGATGAGCCTGGCAACGTCGGCCCGATCAAGCAGATTGAAGCGCTGCAGGCTAAAGGCTATCCGCTGGCTTATGTCGGCGACGTCGTTGGCACCGGCTCTTCTCGTAAATCAGCGACCAACTCCGTACTGTGGTTCATGGGCGACGATATCCCGAACGTCCCGAACAAAAAAGGCGGCGGTCTGGTGCTGGGCAGCAAAATCGCGCCGATTTTCTTCAACACCATGGAAGATGCGGGCGCGCTGCCGATCGAAGTGGACGTTGGCGAGCTGAATATGGGCGACGTGATTGACGTCTATCCCTATAAAGGCGAAGTACGCAACCACGAAACCGGCGAGCTGCTTGCCAGCTTTACGCTGAAAACCGACGTGCTGATCGACGAAGTGCGCGCGGGCGGCCGTATTCCGCTGATTATCGGTCGCGGCCTGACCAGCAAAGCGCGTGAATCACTGGGTCTGCCGCACAGCGACGTGTTCCGCCAGGCGAAAGACGTTGCTGAAAGCACGCGTGGCTACTCGCTGGCGCAGAAAATGGTTGGTCGTGCCTGCGGCGTCGACGGCGTCCGTCCAGGCGCCTACTGCGAACCGAAGATGACCTCGGTAGGTTCTCAGGACACCACCGGCCCAATGACGCGCGACGAGCTGAAAGATCTGGCGTGCCTTGGCTTCTCCGCCGATCTGGTGATGCAGTCATTTTGCCACACCGCCGCCTATCCGAAGCCGGTCGACGTCAATACGCACCATACGCTGCCGGACTTCATTATGAACCGCGGCGGCGTATCGCTGCGCCCGGGTGACGGCGTGATCCACTCCTGGCTGAACCGCATGCTGCTGCCTGACACCGTCGGCACCGGCGGCGACTCGCATACCCGCTTCCCGATCGGCATCTCGTTCCCGGCAGGTTCTGGCCTGGTGGCCTTCGCCGCCGCGACCGGCGTAATGCCACTCGATATGCCGGAATCAGTGCTGGTACGCTTTAAAGGCAAAATGCAGCCGGGCATCACGCTGCGCGATCTGGTGCATGCGATCCCGCTGTACGCGATCAAACAGGGTCTGCTGACCGTTGAGAAGAAAGGCAAAAAGAACATCTTCTCTGGCCGTATCCTGGAAATCGAAGGTCTGCCGGATCTGAAAGTTGAGCAGGCGTTTGAGCTTACCGATGCCTCGGCTGAGCGCTCGGCGGCGGGCTGTACGATCAAGCTGGATAAAGCGCCGATTATCGAATACCTCAACTCCAACATCGTGCTGCTGAAGTGGATGATCGCAGAAGGCTACGGCGATCGCCGCACGCTGGAGCGTCGTATTCAGGGTATGGAAAAATGGCTGGCGGATCCGCAGCTGCTGGAAGCGGACGCCGACGCCGAATACGCTGCGGTAATCGAGATCGACCTGGCTGATATCAAAGAGCCGATTCTGTGCGCGCCGAACGATCCGGACGACGCGCGTCTGCTCTCTGACGTACAGGGCGAGAAGATCGACGAAGTCTTTATCGGTTCGTGCATGACCAACATCGGTCACTTCCGTGCGGCAGGTAAACTGCTCGACAGCCATAAAGGCCAGCTGCCGACCCGTCTGTGGGTTGCGCCGCCGACTAAAATGGATGCGGCTCAGCTGACTGAAGAGGGCTATTACAGCGTCTTCGGCAAAAGCGGCGCGCGTATTGAGATCCCGGGCTGCTCGCTCTGCATGGGTAACCAGGCGCGCGTGCAGGACGGCGCGACGGTGGTCTCCACCTCAACCCGTAACTTCCCGAACCGTCTTGGTACTGGCGCGAACGTCTACCTGGCATCGGCTGAACTGGCTGCGGTCTCTTCGCTGCTTGGTAAACTGCCGACGCCAGATGAGTATCAGCAGTTTATGGCGCAGGTGGATAAAACCGCCAGCGACACCTACCGCTATCTCAACTTTGACCAGCTTAATCAGTACACCGATAAAGCGGACAATGTGATTTTCCAGACTGCGGTCTGAGTGACTCACTAAAATACAAAGGGGCGATAATCGCCCCTTTTTCTTTTGCCTTTTCCCCGCAATAATGTCGCCCCGATCTCACTTTAGCGTTGATGATGCGCACACTCTATTTTAGTGCGGATTACTCGCGTCATTAACCAAAGGGTTAGCCCATGGAATACGAATTTTTACGCGATCTCACCGGGCAGGTGAAAGTACGCATGTCGATGGATCACGAGGCGGTGGGCCACTGGTTCAACGACGAGGTCAAAGAAAATCTGGCGCTGCTGGATGAAGTAGAAGCCGCCATGCGCGCTATCAAGGGCAGCGAGCGCCAGTGGCAGCGCATCGGCCATGAATATACGCTGTGGATGGATGACGAAGAGGTCATGATCCGCGCCAACCATCTCGCATTAGAGGATGACGGGCTGGAAGAGGGGATGAATTACTACGATGAAGAGAGCCTGTCGTTCTGCGGCGTTGAAGACTTTCTGGCCGTCATAAATGCCTACCGTCAGTTTTTACAGGGACGCTGAGTCAGCGCGCCCATTCCCAGGGATTAGCCAGCTGCGCGCCCATACCGGTAAAGTCTTTCACGTTGCGCGTTACCAGCACCATATCGTGTTGCCAGGCGATGGCAGCGATGATGGCATCGTTCGCTGAACGCCGATCTGGCACATGCAGCCGAGCGCAGTAGCGCGCCGCTTCAGCGTCAAAGGGCAGAATGCGGTCGCTGAACTCAGTTAAAACCGCCATTTCAAACCACTCTCGCAAACGGGCTGCCTGAGCGCGATCGCGGCGCGCCACCTGCGCGATGCCTTTCTCTATCTCCATAATGGTGATCACCGAGAGAAACATATCACCGGCATCAACGGTTTCGGTCCATGCCGAAACGCCGGGATCGATGGCGCGCGTGCGCGCCTTACGCAGTTCCGAAATGACATTGGTATCGAGCAAATATCTCATGAGAAATCGACGTCCCTGAACTCTGTATTGCCGCGTTCCGGCTCAAATTCGATGGTCGCGACATCCGGCATCGCCAGCGCGTCCTGAATATTGCGGCGTGTACCGGTCAGTTTTTTATACGCCTCAAACGTGAGCAAAACATGAGCGGGCTTACCGCGGTCGGTAATGTAGACCGGACCTTCCTCTGCTGCTTTTTTCGCGTTCGAAACCTGCTGGTTAAACTCTCTGCTCGACAGCGTAAAAATTTTCATCGCACGCCTCCTGAATGTAGTGATGTTGCTACATTTTAGCGGGATTGCGCGTTTTTTCAACTGTCAGGCAGCATGACTATAACGTCAATGGATACAGCTAACGACTTCCCGCTTTACTCTTTGCGTAGCGGCGCGCAACAGGGCAAGCTCTGAACGGACAAAAAATTAAGGACGACCCTCATGTTTTCTCTGACAAAACTTACCGCTGTTTCCCTGCTGCTTAGCGCAGTGGCCGCTCACGCCTCGATAAATAACGACGCCGCGCTGGCGGCCGTCGCGAAGCAGGAGGAGCAGGCGCTGAAGGCGCGTATCGGCATTGCCGTAATCGATACCGCCACAGGAAGCGTCGCGCGCTATCGCGGCGATGAGCGCTTCCCGCTCAACAGTACGCATAAAGCGCTACTGTGCGGTGCGCTGCTTAGCCAGCAGGATAAGGGCAAGCTGAAGCTCTCGGAACGTACGCAGTTCGACCGCGCTGCGCTGGTCACCTGGTCACCGGTGACTGAAAAATCTGTCGCGCCCGCCACCATGAGCTGGCAGCAGCTCTGCCATGCGGCCATCGCCTACAGCGATAATACGGCGGCGAATCTGATTGCGAGAAAGCTAGGCGGTCAGGCGGCGGTTAACCGCTTTTTCGCTGATCTTGGTGACAAGGTGACGCGGCTGGACCGCTTTGAGCCAGAGCTAAACAGCGCCATACCCGGCGATATGCGTGATACCACGACGCCGGTCGCCGTCAGTGAGACGCTGCAAAAGCTAACGCTGGGGGAGGCGCTGAAACCCGCCTCACGCGCACAGCTGGTGCAATGGATGCGCGACGATCGGGTCGCAGGGGCATTGTTACGTTCGGTTTTACCGGCAGGCTGGTCAATTGCCGACAAAACCGGGGCGGGGGAGTACGGCTCGCGGTCGATTATCAGCGTGGTCTGGCCGGAAAACGGCAAGCCGCTGATTATCGCTATCTATGTGACGCAAACAGAGGCGACGCTCGCGCAGAGCAATGCGGCTATCGCCCGTATCGGCAAAGCGATTTTCGCCGCGGCGCGCTAGTTTGATGCAAAACGAGAAAAGGCTCTGAACACCGTCAGAGCCTTTTTTGCAGGCCACCCTCAGACGCCGCTGGTGACAGCCCGAGGCTGATGAGCCTTCTCTTCATCGACGATAGGCTCAACCTTGCCCATCAGGAACAGGTAGTTGAGGATCCCTATCACCACCAGCACGGCGGAAAAGACCAGCGCCCAGGTAAAGTTGCCGGTCGCGCCGACAATCGCGCCAGTAATAATGGGGCCGACCGCGCCGCCCATATTCGACACCGTATTCTGCAAACCGGCGACGATAGAGACGCTGTTCTTCGGCGCGACGTCGCCCGGCAGCGCCCAGACCTGCGAGGCGGCCACGGTGGTGCCTGACTTGGCGATACAGAGCAGCAGCACGGTCATAAACACCGAGTCGGTAAAGGGCGCGAAGCCGATACACAGCGCCATCAGCAGACCGATGGTAAGGAACAGTTTGCGCGTGGCGGTCAGCGACAGCACCTTTTTATGCACCATACGATCGGACGCCCAGCCCGCCAGCACCTCAATCAGCATACCGCAGATCAACGGCAGCGCGGCGACAAAGCCCATCTTCAGGAAATCCATACCCTTATCTTTCACCAGATAGGTCGGCAGCCAGGTAATAAAAAAGTAAGAGGTGTAGTTAATGGTGAAAAAGCCGATGCACATCGCCCAGATATTGCGGTAGCGCAGCAGTCGGTACCACCTCATCGGACGCACCCCTTTTTCGCCATGATTTTGCGCCTGACCGTCGCGGATCAGGCGAACTTCACTTTGATCGATCTTTTTATGATCTTCCGGATTCTCGGCATAAACAAAATACCAGGCGATCACCCAGAACAGGCCGATCGCGCCGATCGCCAGGAAGGTGATGCGCCAGTCCACCATGGCGATCATCCAGACAATGAGCGGCATCGCCACTGCGCCGCCGAACTTCGAGGCGCTGTCGAACAGGCCCGACACGGTGGCGCGCTCGCGATCCGGGAACCAGCGCGCGGCGATACCCGCATTGCTGGGGTAGGCGGCCGCTTCGCCGACGCCCAGCGCCAGACGCAGCGCCAGCAGCGACTTGAAGCCGGTCGCCAGTCCCATCGCCATGGTGGCGATCGACCACCAGCCGACCGCGATGCCGAGGCCTTTTTTCTGGCCGAAGCGGTCGGCGAACCAGCCCGCAGGAATTTGCAGCAGCGCATAAGACCAGAAGAAGGCGGCCATAATCAGGCCCATCATTTCTGGATCGATCTCTAGTTCGGTGATCAGGTGCGGTGCGGCGGCAGAAAGAACGGTTCGGTCAATATAGTTAATAGCGACCGCCAGCCACATCAGGCCAGCGATCCACCAGCGGATCCTGGTCGAGCGCGTCGTAGGGTTCATTGTTGTTTTCCACTCGAATCGGGTTGCAGATCAAGGCGGCGCTTACGCCAGCCCGTTCATTACGTTTACCGGCCGCTCGCCCTGTCTGACGCACTGCACAATCTGCGCCACGCAGCGTTCGCCAATGGCGCTGATAGCGCCGTCGGTATAACCGGCGATATGCGAGGTCGGGATAAAACTGGGCAGGCTAAAGAGCGGGTGCGTCGTCAGCGGCTCCTGCACAAACACATCAGCCGCCGCTCCGGCGATCGTCTGGTCCTGTAGCGCATGGAACAGATCCGCTTCATTCACTACGCCGCCACGCGAGACATTGATCAGAAAGGCGCTTTTCTTCATGCGGCGCAGGCGCGCGGCGTCGAACAGATCGCGCGTCTCGTTGGTCAGCGGCGTATGCAGCGTGATGAAATCGCTCTCCTCCGTCAGCCGATCGAGGCTAACAAAAGTAACGCCCTGTTCGGCGGCAAAGGTCTCGTCAGGGTAGAAATCAAAGGCGATGACGCGCATGTTGAAGCCTTTCGCGCGCAGCGCCACCTGCTTGCCGATGTTGCCCAGCCCGATAATGCCCAGCGTTTTGCCGTAAACGTCGGTGGCGAAAATGCGTGGCCAGCCGCCCGCGCGCGTTTCTGTCGCTGCCTGCGTCACCTGACGCGCACTGTTGAGGATCAGCGCAAAGGCGAAATCGGCGACGGCATGCTTGTTGGCGTCCGGCACGTTAGTGACATAAATTCCACGCGCGCGCGTGGCGTCAAGATCGATATTGTCGACGCCGACGCCGTGCTTGCAGACAATTTTTAACCCTGGTGCCTGGTTAAGCAGCGCTTCGTTCACCTCGGTGAAGGCGACAATCATTGCCACGGTATCCGGCAGATGCGGAGCCAGTGCTTCCGGCGGCGCGTCGGCGGGCAGGGATATCAGTTCAAAGCCGTGCTGTTTCAGGGTTTCAATCGGCGTCGTGTCATATCTGGCGAACGACGGCGAGGTGCAGATTACTTTCATCACGTTTCCCGGTGCTTAAGTGATACAGGCAAGGGCAGCAATGGCCGCCCTGACGGCCTTACTTCAGGTACTGGTTGACGACCTGACGGATTTTTTGCTCTTCGTCGGCGCTGAAACGCACCGCATAGCGGCTTTCGCCAACATCGTAGCCAAGCAGAGCGACCGCTTTCTTCACCGCGGCCGGTGAGAAGCCGATGCTGTAGAGGTCGGTACGCAGGCCGGTCACGTTTTCCTGCGCCGCGCGCGAACCGTCAATGTCGCCTGCGCTGAAGCGCGCCCATATCGCATTGATCTCTTTCGGCGCGGCGTTGGCCAGGCCGGAGATACAGGCGGAGCAGCCATCAACGAAGCCCTGATGGATCAGCGAGTCCGGGCCGTTGAGGACGTTAAAGTTATCAATGCCTTCCGCTGCTTTAATAAAGCCGCTCAGGCTTTCATAGCTGCCCGCCGAATCTTTAATGCCGATAATATTGGGATGCGACGCCAGGGTGCGTACGGTTTCGGGCTGCAGCGTATTGCCGGTGCGCGCCGGGATGTTATAGAGGAACAGCGGCACGTCGAGCGCGTCAGCCACTGTCTGATAGTGATAAATCAGCTCTTCCTGCCTGAGCGGCACGAAGTAAGGGGTGATCGCCGATACCGCATCCACGCCCAGCTTTGCAATCTGTTTGCCGAGGCGGATGGTTTCGCGCGTCGAGATTTCGCCGATATGCGCCACCACCGGCGCGCGGCCGTTAACCTCATCGACGCAGGTCTCCGTGACCGCGATTTTTTCCTGCTCGTTCAGCACAAAGAACTCGCCGTTGGTGCCGCCGCAGAAGATGCCGTTGCCTGCCGCCAGCTGACGCTTAATCTGCTCGCGCTGGGCGGTGGGATTCAGGGCGCCTTCCCGATCAAAGCAGGTGACGATAGCGGTCAATACGCCGGTTATTTTCTGACTCATACAATCCTCTTTATTCCTGGTGTGACGGGAACAGCGTCAGGTAGACGTCACGGACGTCGCTGGCGCTGACGGCAGCGGGCACGTTCTTCATCAGACGTTGAACGTCGAGCGCGGCCTCCACTAAGTAGGGCAGGTGATCCGGGCCGATGCCAAGCTCTTCAAGGCTGGCTGGCAGCTTCAGACGTTTAACCAGCGCGGTGAAATAGTCCACCAGCGCGTGCGATTTGGCCTCGTCATCCAGCGCCGGATTGGCATCGGGCAGCAGATCGTAGGCCTGCGCGAATTTGCTCACGGCGGCAGGACGCACAAAAGCCATGCAGGGCGCCAGCAGAATGGCGTTGGCAACGCCGTGTGGCAGGTGATATTTGCCACCCAGCGGATAGGACATGGCGTGCACCAGGTGCGTACCCGCATGGGCGATCGCCGCGCCGCCGTAATAAGAGGCCCAGAGCATATCCAGGCGCGCGCGCAGGTTATGCGGCTCTGCAACGGCGGTTTCGAGGCTGGCGAACAGCTTTTTCATACCAATCAGCGCGTAGTTGTCGCTTACCGGGTTCGAAACCGTGGCGGTGAAGCATTCGATAAGATGACAAAGGGCGTCGATACCGGTTGAAGAGGCGATATGCGCCGGCATGCTGGTGGTCAGTTCCGGCACCAGCGCCACGAAATCGGGCAGCATTACCGGCGAGATAATACCGACTTTCGTTTCGCGCTCCGGGATCGCCAGGATTGCATTCGGCGTCGCTTCTGAACCGGTGCCTGCGGTGGTCGGGATTAACAGTGAGGTGGTGCGCGTGGTCGGCTTTTCGCCCGCCAGCAGCGCCTCCAGAGATGGCGCGTTAACCACGCACAGCACCGACAGCAGCTTGGCGACATCCAGCACGCTGCCGCCGCCGACGCCGATCACCAGATCCACCTCACGCATGGGCAGCGCCGTCAGAATCGCCGCGACATCGTGCTGGCTCGGCTCCGGCGGCACGCTGTTGATCACGCTCACGCTGGCGATATGCTGTTTCAGCTGGGCGATTAGCGCCTGCACAGCCGGAATGGTTTCAATGTTCTTGTCAGTGACCAGCAGCGCGCTGGCTTTTCCTTTCAGCAAATAGCTAATGTCGTTCAGCGCCTGATAGCCGCTAATTACTGTGCTGTTGATCGTCATTTCACACCCTTATTACTGCGAAGCCGGACTGAATGATTGGTTTTGCTCATTACAGTGCGATATCTGTCACTTACTGTGCCTCAATTTATAGGGCATATCGATTTCAATTAATTTGATCTTGCTCACATATAATCAATCGTGATTGAATATAATCATACAGAGCGGCATGCAGCCGAATCAGGAGAGAAGATGACGCAAAGGTCATGGAAAACGCCGGTGCTGGTTATCGCCGACGATTTCACCGGCGCTAACGACGCGGGCAGCGGCCTGGCGCAGGCGGGCGCACGCGTCCATGTGCTGTTCAGCAGCGAGACGCCGCTGGATGCCGCCGCCGCCGACGTCTGGGTGATCAGCACCGACAGTCGCGCCATCAGCGCACAGGAGGCAGCGGCACGCACTGAGGCTGTAGTGCATCGACACCAGGCCTTTATTACGCAGGGCTGGTTGTTTAAAAAGATCGATTCCACGCTGCGCGGCAATGTCGGCGCTGAAGTGCGCGCCGCGCTGGCCGCCAGCGGTAAAAACCGGGCGCTGATTGTGCCCGCAGTGCCTCGGCTGGGACGCGTTACGCGCAACGGAGAGGTGCAGGTAAACGGCGTGCCGCTGACCGAGACTGAATACGCCAGCGATCCAAAAACGCCGGTGGTCAGCGCCCACGTATTAACGCAGCTGGGGATCGACGGCAGCGAGATCGATCTCGCCACGCTGCGCAGCGATCGCTTTGCTGCGCTGCTGGCCGAACAGCAGGGGGCTGTGGTGATCGATGCGGAGCAGGAGAGCGATATTGCGCGCATCCTGGCCGCCGCAGCGCAGCTGGATGAAACGCCGCTGCTGGTTGGCGCCGCCGGACTGAGCGACGCGCTTGGCGCGCAGCTTGCCGCACGCGCCGCCGCGCCGGTTCTGGCGGTGATCGGCTCGATGAGCGCCAGCGCGCAGCAGCAGATCGCCCGGCTGGCGGCACAGCGCGATATTGCGCTGGTGGATATCGATATCCGTCAGCTGTTTGCGCAACCTCGCTGGCCGGAAAGCCCGCAGTGGGTGGCGCAGGCGCTTGCCGCGCTGCGCGCGGGTCGGCATACGGTGATTCGGACCTGCCAGCGCGCCGATCAGCGCCACGAGATTGACGCGCTCTGTCAGCAGCATCAGCTAACGCGCCAGCAGCTTGGCGAGGCGATTTGCCACTTTTTAGGCGAGCTGACCCTGACGCTCTGCCGCACGCAGCGGCCCGCCGGGCTCTATCTTTCCGGCGGCGACGTGGCGATTGCGGTGGCGCAGGCGCTGGGCGCCAGCGGTTTTCAGATTCAGGGCATCGTGGCGGGCTGTGTGCCTCACGGCGTCCTGCTTAACAGTGAATTTACCCTGCCGGTGATGACCAAAGCGGGCGGTTTTGGCGACGAAAACACCCTGGTAGCAGCCATTCGTTTTATTGAGGAGATGTCGAGTGAGTAAAATTATTGCGGTGACCATGGGCGATCCGGCGGGCATCAGCCCGGAGATCATCATCAAAGCGCTGGCGGAAGGGGACCTTAACGGCGCGCCGGCGGTGGTGGTGGGATGCGCGGCAACGCTGCGTCGCATTCTTGCCCTGAATATTACGCCGCAGGTGGAGCTGCGCGTGCTGGATAGCGTAAAAGAGGCGCACTTCGCGCCAGGCATCGTCAACGTTATTGACGAGCCGCTGGCCGAGCCGGATGCGCTGAAGCCAGGCGTGGTGCAGAAGCAGGCGGGCGATCTTGCCTGGCGCTGCGTAAAGCGCGCCACCGAGCTGGCGCTGGCGGGCGAGGTACAGGCTATCGCCACCGCGCCGCTGAATAAAGAGGCGCTGCACTCGGCAGGCCATCTCTATCCCGGCCATACCGAACTGCTGGCGCATCTCACCGACACCAAAGATTACGCGATGGTGCTCTATACCGATAAGCTGAAGGTCATTCACGTCACCACCCATATCGCGCTGCGCAAGTTCCTCGACACGCTGAACCGTACGCGTATTGAAACGGTGATCGGCATGGCGGATACCTTTTTGCGCCGCGTCGGCTTTGAAAAGCCGCGCATCGCAGTGGCGGGCGTCAATCCGCATGCCGGAGAGAACGGCCTGTTCGGCGACGAGGAGATCACCACCGTCGCGCCTGCGGTGAAGGCGATGAAGGCGCAGGGCATTGAGGTTTTTGGTCCCTGTCCGCCCGATACGGTTTTCCTGCAGTGTCAGGAAGGACAGTATGACATCGTGGTGGCGATGTATCACGATCAGGGACATATCCCGTTGAAACTGCTTGGCTTTTATGACGGCGTTAATATCACGGCCGGTCTGCCGTTTATCCGCACTTCCGCGGACCACGGCACCGCTTTTGATATCGCATGGACAGGTAAAGCGAAGTCTGAGAGCATGGCGATCTCCATTAAACTCGCGATGCAGCTGGCATAGGGAAATATGAAGGGACAAAGTCGCCTTGACCAGATTATGGACTATCTGAAAAGCCATAATCTGGTGACTGTTGATCAGCTGGTGAGCGCAATCTCCGCCTCGCCAGCAACCATTCGACGTGATTTGATTAAGCTGGATAAAGAAGGGGTGATTAGCCGCAGCCACGGCGGCGTCACGCTGAACCGTTTTATTCCGGCGCAGCCCACTACGCTGGAGAAGATGCAGCGTAACCTGGCGGAGAAGCAGGCAATTGCCCATCACGCCGCTACGTTTGTGCAGTCGGGCGATGCGGTGGTGCTGGACGCTGGCACCACCATGCTGGAGCTGGCGCGGCAGCTGACGCATTTGCCGCTGCGCGTCATCACGGCCGATCTGCATATCGCGCTGTTTCTCTCTGAATTCAAACAGATTGAAGTGACCATTATCGGCGGCCGTATCGACGACTCCAGCCAGTCATGCGTCGGTGAACACGGGCGTCGTCTGCTGCGCAGCATCAATCCCGACATCGCTTTCGTCAGCTGTAACTCCTGGAGCCTTGAGCGCGGCATTACTACGCCGACGGAAGAGAAGGCGGGGCTGAAGCGGGATCTGCTGGCGAATGCGCGCCGCCGCATCCTGCTGGCGGACAGCAGCAAATATGGCTCCTGGTCGCTGTTCTGCGCCGCGGCGATAGACGATCTGACCGATGTGGTAACTGACAGCCGCTTAGACGACGACGTATGTCGCACGCTGCGCGAGCGCGGCATTGCGCTGGCGCTGACGGAGTAGAGGTAGGCAGAGCGCGCGCTGCTGCTCACAGCGCGCATACGACTAAAACGTCTTCAACCCCACAGCCGGAATATTGCGGCCGTAGTAAATCTCGCGCATCTCCTTCCACAGCAGGTCAGTAATACGCTTATGTTCCGCCGGGCTGAGATCTTCAGGACGGGTATTAAACAGATAGTGTTTAAGGTCGAACTCTTTCAGCAGCATCTTGGTGTGAAAGATATTTTCCTGATAAACGTTCACGTCCACCATGTCATACATCGCCTTCATATCTTCCGACATAAAGTTCTGGATCGAATTAATTTCATGGTCGATAAAGTGCTTCACGCCGTTCACATCGCGGGTAAAACCGCGCACGCGGTAGTCGACGGTGACGATATCGGATTCCAGCTGGTGGATCAGGTAGTTCAGCGCCTTCAGCGGGGAAATCACGCCGCAGGTTGAGACTTCAATATCGGCGCGGAAGGTGCAGAGTCCCCCTTCAGGGTGGCTTTCCGGGTAGGTGTGCACGCAGATATGGCTTTTATCCAGGTGCGCGACGACGGAGTTCGGCAGCGGGCCGGGATGTTCCGAGTTGTCGATATCTTTAGGATCGATCGGCTCTTCGCTCACCAGAATGGTGACGCTGGCGCCCTGCGGCTCATAGTCCTGGCGCGCAATATTCAGCACGTTCGCCCCGATGATCGCACAGGTTTCCGTCAGGATTTCGGTCAGACGGTTGGCGTTGTACTGCTCGTCGATATAGGCGATATAGCCATCGCGCTCGGCTTCAGTATTCGCATAACAAATATCGTAAATACAAAAACTCAGGCTTTTGGTCAGGTTGTTGAAGCCATGCAGTTTAAGCTTTTGCAATTTGGTTCACCTCCTTATACAGGCTGTTCAGCGGACAGGGCGTTAAGCAGATATTGCGGCAGCGCGAAACTACCAGCGTGGATAGCCGGATTGTAGTAGCGGCACGCCAGGCCAGCCGCAGCGAAACGCGCTTGAAGCGTGGCGACATTAAGCTGACGCAGCGCCGGGTTATCGCTTGCCCAGGCGAAGGTCATGATCCCGCCGTAATAGGTGGGGATCGCCGCCTGGTAAAAACTGACGTCGGAGAAATAGTGGCTGAGTTTGCGATGGCTGTTGACCGCTTCCTCTTGCTGCAGAAAACAGACACCGTTCTGCGCCACGAAAATGCCGCCAGGATTCAGTGCGTTTTTGCAGCCAGCGTAAAATTCCGAGGTGAACAGACTCTCGCCCGGACCGACAGGATCGGTGCAGTCGGAAATGATCACGTCGAACTTTTCCTGAGTCTGGTTAACGAAGTTTACGCCGTCGTCGATCACCAGGTTGAGACGCGGATCGTTATAAGCGCCCTGGCTATGTTCAGGCAGATATTGCTGGCAGAAGGTCACCACGCCGGCGTCAATCTCGACCATGGTAATGCTTTCCAGCTGGGCGTGACGCGACACCTCGCGCAGCATCGCGCCGTCGCCGCCGCCGATAATCAGCACGCGCTTCGCCGCGCCGTGTGCCAGCAGCGGCACATGCGTCATCATTTCGTGATAGATGAATTCGTCGCGCTCGGTGGTCTGCACCACGCCGTCCAGCGCCATTACGCGGCCCATCTGCGCGTTTTCGAAGATAATTAAGTCCTGATGCGCGGTCTTTTCCCGGTAAAGCGTTTTGTCGACCGTGAAATATTGTCCGAAACCGGCATGAAGGGTTTCATACCACATCTCTTTTTGCGCCATGGTGGGCTCCTCTCTGATGACTTCGCCATGAAAAGAGCGGCACATGATAACCAGGAGTGACCGTGCATGCACGGTCAAATGATCGGCAGAAGGCGGGCTGCGGCTTATTTAACGTAGGCGAGCAGGCTAAGAGAGTCGCGCGCCAGCGACTTGCACTTCTTGTCGTTGGTGATGGCGATGCCGCTCAGATCTTTATAGCTCGCTTCGCCAAGCGCTTTCATATTGTAAGTGGCGTAATTGCTTAAATCCCAGCGGTTCTGCTGGGCGAAAAACACCAGAGCCTTGCGGATTTGCGCATCAGGCAGATCCTGATAGCCGCAATCGTTTTTCAGATAAACAAATACGGCGGTAAGATCGGCCAGATCTTCTGCTTCGGATTCGCTCAGGGCAAAACTGGTGGAGGAGAAGCCAAAGAGTCCTGCCAGTAACAGGATCCTGATGCTTTTCTTCATAGTGGTTCTCATTCATTAATCATCATGTGACGATAGCACAGTGACTGGCAGGATTCCGATTATTTTGCCGCGGAAAGCCCGCCCCAGCACTTTTTTCAGGCGTTTCCGCTATCAAGACTTGACCCTCCCGCAGGGGAAGGGTTTAGGCTGTGGTTCCCTTATCACACGGATGAATAAGCTATGCATCGTCGCCATTTTCTTAAACTGACCGCAGCGCTGAGCGCAGCCGGGGCGCTGCCGATCTGGAGCCGCTCCCTGATGGCGGCCAGTCGCCCGCTGCTGCCGGTTCCTTCAAGGCTGGAACCCGATCCGCGCGGCCAGATCCAGATCACCGCCATGACCGGCACCAGCCAGTGGCAGGGCAAGAATGTGGCGACATGGGGCTACAACGGCAGCTTGCTGGGGCCGGCCATTGTGCTGCGGCGCGGCAAAACGGCGACGGTTAATATCAATAACCAGCTGCCGGAAGCGACGACGCTGCACTGGCATGGGCTGGCGATCCCCGGCGACGTCGACGGCGGGCCGATGGCGCGTATCGAACCCGGCGCGACGCGGCAGGTCAGCTTTACGCCCGATCAGCCCGCCGCGACCTGCTGGTTCCATCCACATCTGCATGGCAAAACCGGCCATCAGGTGGCGCAAGGCCTGGCTGGGTTGATCCTGCTGCAGGACGATGAGACCGACAAGCTGCGGTTGCCGACGCAATGGGGCTCGGACGATGTGCCGCTGATCTTCCAGGACAAGCGGCTCACTCAGGACGGCAGCCGCATCGACTACCAGCTCGATATCATGAGCGCCGCGGTCGGCTGGTTCGGCGATATGATGCTGACTAACGGCGTACAGTATCCGCAGCAGGCGGTGCCGCGCGGCTGGTTGCGTCTGCGTCTGCTAAACGGCTGCAATGCGCGCTCTCTGCATATCGCCGCCAGCGATAACCGGCCGCTCTATGTTATCGGCAGCGACGGCGGACTGCTGGCGGAGCCGGTGAAAGTGGCGTCGCTGCCGTTGCTGCCGGGCGAACGCTTCGAGGTGATGGTCGATACCTCCGACGGCAAAAGCTTCGATATCGTGACGCTGCCGGTAGAGCAGATGGGCATGACGCTGGCGCCGTTCGATCAGCCGCTACCGCTGGTGCAGATCCTGCCGCTGCGCGTGATGGCGAGCGCCACGCTGCCCGACACGCTGGTGCAGCTGCCGCCGGTTCCCTCCGCGGAAGGCGCTAACGCGCGCTGGCTGCAGCTGATGATGGATCCGCAGCTCGATCAGCAGGGCATGGCGGCGCTGATGCAGCGCTACGGCGATAAAGCGATGGGCAATATGGGCGGGCATCACGCCATGTCATCGGAGAGCGGCAGCCACGACAAGATGGCGATGGGCGATCATGATATGTCGGCGATGGGCGGTCATGATATGTCGATGCCCGAGTCGCATAGCGCTAAAGCGGGCTACGACTTCCATAACGGCAATAAGATCAACGGCCAGGCCTTTAATATGACGAAGCCGATGTTCAACGTTACGCCCGGCCAGCTGGAGAAGTGGACCATCTCCGGCGAAGGGGACAAGATGCTGCATCCCTTCCATATTCACGGCACGCAGTTCCGCATTCTTTCAGAAAACGGCAAGCCGCCTGCGCCGCACCGCCAGGGCTGGAAGGATATGGTCAATGTCAACGGCTGGCGCAGCGAAGTGCTGGTGCGCTTTGACCACCGCGCCGCCGCCGAACACGCCTATATGGCGCACTGTCATCTGCTGGAGCATGAGGATACCGGCATGATGCTGGGCTTCACCGTCGGCTGATCAGGCTTTCTCCAGCGCCAGACGAATATCTTCCACCAGATCGCCGGCGTTCTCGATGCCAATCGAGAGGCGAATGGTAGCGTCGCTGATGCCGATACGCTGCCTGACCGCCTCCGGCACGCCAGAGTGCGTGGTGCTGCCGGGATGGCTGGCAAGCGACTCGGTGCCGCCGAGACTCACCGCCTGCTTAAACAGCGCCAGCGCGTTAAGAAAGCGGAACGCAGCGGGCTGCCCGCCGACAATATCAAACGAGAAGGTCGAACCAGCGCCGCTGCACTGCTGGCGGAAGGTGCGCCCTTCGGCGCTGTTCTCATCGAGATAGGGCAGCCACTGTAGCTTCGCCACCTTTTCATGGCCGCGTAAAAAGGCCGCCACCGCCTCGGCGTTCTGCCAGGCTTTCTCCATGCGCAGCGACAGCGTCTCCAGCGAACGGCCGATCATCCAGCTGGAGTGCGGATCGAGCTGGGTACCAATGGCGCTGCGCAGCGCACGTATTTGGGTAATCAGTGCTTTGCTGCCCATTGCCGCCCCGGCGATCAGATCGGAGTGGCCGCCGACATATTTGGTCAGCGAATAGAGCGACAGATCGGCGCCAAAATTCAGCGGGCGCTGAAACAGCGGACCGAGTAGCGTATTGTCGCAGGCGACAACCGGACGCGATCCCTGCTGCTGGCCGATCTCATCGGCGATACGGGCAATCAGCGCAATATCGACCAGGCTGTTGGTGGGGTTAGCAGGCGTCTCAATCAGGATCAGCGCTACGCGCCCCAGGCTCAGCGCCTGCTGCGCGGCGGCGCGCACTTTTTCTTCATCGGTGCCGTCGCTGAAGCCCACCGGCTCAATATTGAGGTTGTGCAGGGTTTTGCTCAGCAGCGTCTCTGTGCCGCCGTAAAGCGGCTGCGAGTGGAGGATTACGTCACCGGGACGCGCAAAGGTCAGCAGGGTAGTGGAGATGGCCGACATGCCGGATGAGAAGAGGGCGCAGCTCTCCGCCTCTTCATAGATCGCCAGACGATCTTCAACGATTTCACTGTTGGGATGATTAAAGCGCGAATAGACCAGACCGCCGCTTTTGCCTGCCGGCGGCTCGCGCCGTCCCGCCACGTAATCAAAGAAATCGCGTCCCTCTTCGGCGCTGTTAAAAACAAAAGTCGACGTCAGGAATACCGGCGGTTTGACCGCGCCTTCCGACAGACGCGGATCGTAGCCGTAGTTGAGCATCTGGGTTTCCGGATGCAGCTTGCGCTCGCCGATATGGGTTTTTTTACTGGAGTGGTCAGACATGGGATCTCCTGCTCAGCGCAGAGGTAAGATAACGATATGTTGACCACAGGCTATCATGTAGCGATTTGTTCTGTTAAAGGCCGGAAAGTTCTAAGTTTATAGCTTCCGCTCATCAGGAAGCCGCCAGCGGTGCGGCGCTGCATCTCGCCGCGTCTGACAAGCTGTGATACTCTCCTGCGAATCGCTACCTGCTCAGGTCTGAGCGGGTTCTCTCTGTTCATCCGCTGCTGAGGATGGACGATCCCTTTAAAATCAACGAGAAGTACAGGTTTTGAAACATACTGTTGAAGTGATGATTTCCGAAGAGGCGATCGCAACGCGCATTGCCGAACTGGGTAAAGAGATTTCCGAGCGCTATCGCGACAGCGGCAGCGAGATGGTGCTGGTCGGGCTGCTGCGCGGCTCCTTTATGTTTATGGCCGATCTCTGCCGCGCCGTCGAGGTGCCCCATGAAGTCGATTTTATGACCGCCTCCAGCTACGGCAGCGGCATGTCCAGCTCGCGTGACGTGAAAATCCTGAAGGATCTCGATGAAGATATTCGCGGCAAAGATGTGCTGATTGTGGAGGATATCATCGACTCCGGCAATACGCTGAGCAAGGTGCGCGAGATCCTGCGTCTGCGCGAGCCGAAATCCCTCGCCATCTGCACGCTGCTGGATAAGCCCGAGCGTCGTGAAGTCGACGTGAAGGTAGAATATGTCGGCTTCGCCATTCCTGACGAGTTCGTGGTCGGCTTCGGCATCGACTACGCCCAGCGCTATCGTCATCTGCCCTATATCGGCAAAGTGGTACCGCTCGAATCCTGAGCCTGACCGCACAATCTTCCAAGGCTGACTGCGTCGGCCTGGTGTAGGCTGTGCTCCGGTTCAGGAGTTCAGCCTTCACCTCCGCAAAAAAGTGTCCATCCAGGAAGATTTTACGCTCAGGGTGGCTCATCATAAGTAGCAACGTTGCGGCGACATCGCGTCAGCCAGCGACTCGCTATGTCCATCGCGACACACCGACATTAAAACAGGATATGGATTCGGAATGACTTATGCACTGGAACTTTCCCGGCTGACCAAGACCTATTCCGGCGGCGTACAGGCGCTGAAAGGCATAGATCTTAACGTCGAAGCCGGCGATTTTTATGCGCTGCTGGGGCCAAACGGCGCAGGTAAATCCACCACCATCGGCATTATCAGTTCGCTGGTAAACAAATCAGGCGGCAGCGTGCGCGTGTTCGGTTACGACCTTGAGAAAGATGTCGTCAACGCCAAACGCCAGCTCGGCCTGGTGCCGCAGGAGTTTAACTTCAACCCCTTTGAGACCGTGATGCAGATTGTGGTCAACCAGGCGGGCTATTACGGCGTTGAGCGCCGCGAGGCGCAGCAGCGCGCGGAGAAGTATCTGACCCAGCTCGATCTCTGGGGTAAACGCAACGAGCGTGCGCGGATGCTCTCCGGCGGGATGAAGCGTCGTCTGATGATCGCACGCGCGCTGATGCACGAGCCGAAACTGCTGATCCTCGACGAACCGACGGCGGGTGTGGATATTGAGCTTCGTCGCTCTATGTGGACCTTCCTCAAGGAGCTGAATGAAAAGGGCACCACTATCATTCTGACGACGCACTATCTTGAAGAAGCGGAAATGCTGTGTCGCAACATCGGCATTATCCAGAGCGGCGAGCTGGTAGAGAACACCTCAATGAAGGGGCTGCTGGCCAAGTTGCAGTCGGAAACCTTTATTCTCGATCTCGCGCCGGGCAGCGCGCCGCCGACGCTGGAAGGGTTTCAGTATCGCCTTGTGGATGCCTCGACGCTGGAAGTCGAAGTGATGCGCGAGCAGGGCCTGAACAGCGTTTTCGGCCAGCTCAGCGCGCAGGGCGTGCAGGTACTGAGCATGCGTAATAAAGCGAACCGTCTGGAAGAACTGTTTGTCAGCCTGGTGCAGGGCAAAGGAGTGAAAGCATGACACATTTGTACTGGGTGGCGCTGAAGAGTATCTGGGCCAAGGAGATCAACCGTTTCGCACGCATCTGGATCCAGACGCTGGTGCCGCCGGTGATCACCATGACGCTCTATTTTATTATTTTCGGCAACCTGATCGGTTCACGCATCGGCGATATGCATGGCTTCAGCTATATGCAGTTTATCGTGCCGGGTCTGATTATGATGGCGGTGATCACCAACGCCTACGCTAACGTCGCCTCGTCGTTCTTCAGCGCCAAGTTTCAGCGCAATATTGAAGAGCTGCTGGTGGCGCCGGTGCCGACGCATATTATCATCGCCGGTTATGTCGGCGGCGGCGTGGCGCGCGGTCTCTGCGTTGGGGTACTGGTCACGGCGATTTCGCTCTTCTTCGTGCCGTTCCACGTCCACTCCTGGCCAATGGTGGCGCTGACGCTGCTGCTGACGGCGATTCTTTTTTCGCTGGCTGGTCTGCTGAATGCGGTGTTTGCGCGTACCTTTGACGATATCAGCCTGATCCCGACTTTCGTGCTGACGCCGCTGACCTATCTGGGCGGGGTGTTCTATTCGCTGACGCTGCTGCCGCCCTTCTGGCAGGCGGTATCGAAGCTCAACCCTGTGGTCTATATGATCAGCGGTTTCCGCTTCGGCTTCCTCGGCATTAATGATGTGCCGCTGGTGTTTACCCTGTCGGTGCTGATCGCCTTTATCCTGGTGTTTTATATTCTGGTTTACAGGCTGATCCAGCGCGGACGCGGCCTGCGCACCTGATAAGCAAAGAAGCAGCCAGATGGCTGCTTCCGTTTAGCGCTGAGAGAGGGCGCGGGTAACAGGATCGATCGCAAAGTCGCTCAAGGCATCTTTGCTCGCTCGGCTCCTGTTACCCAGGCTTCAGCATCGAGCCGTCTGGAATAGCGGGTTATGTCGCCCGCGCAGGCGCCATCCTCCAACGCGCTTTCCGCTGCGCGCGTTAACCTCAGGCAACCTGCACCGGCAGCGCTTTCGCCAGACGCTTCATCTCATTATCGCCTTCGAAATAGGCAACTTTCGGTTGCCACTGGCGCGCTTCCGCATCCTCAACCTGCACGTAAGAACAGATAATCAGGATATCGCCTTCGCAGGCGCAGCGCGCTGCCGCGCCGTTCACCGAAATAATTTTCGAACCGCGTTCGGCGGCGATAGCGTAGGTGGAAAAACGCTGCCCGTTGGTGACGTTATAGATATCAATGGCTTCATATTGCAGGATGCCAGACGCGTCGAGGAAATCCTGATCGATGGCGCAGGAACCTTCATAGTGCAAATCCGCCTGGGTCACTTTCACGCGGTGCAGCTTGCCCTGTAAAACGGTACGAATCATAACCGAAACACCTTATTGTTCTGCCTGAAAACGACCTCGCTTACTGCGTAAGGTCGACCTGTTGATTATCAATAAGACGCGCTTTGCCCAGCCATGCCGCCATCAGGATCACCGCGCGTCGGCTCTCTACCGTCAGCGGCTCCAGCGTGTCGGCGTCGCAAATCGCAAGCCCGTCCGGGCGCAACC
>NZ_DJDN01000038.1:0-5767 GCF_002431095.1 Pantoea sp. UBA5923
GGCTGTAGCCTGCGCGGCGGCTTTCTTCGCCTTCGCGCGGGCGATAGCGGCTTCTACCGCCGCCTTGCGCGGATCGACCGATGACGCATCCTCGACCGGCTGCGCCTCTTCCGTCGGCGCGGCGGCAGCTTTCTTCGCCTTCGCGCGGGCGATGGCAGCTTCTACCGCCGCTTTGCGCGGATCGGCTGCCTCCGTTTTCGTTTCTTCCACTGCTTCAGGCTGCGTAGTTTTCTTCGCCTTAGCGCGGGCAATAGCGGCCTCTACCGCCGCCTTACGCGGATCCTCTGCCTGACGGCTCAGCGCCTGGGTTTCCGCCTGCGCCTCTGCCTGGCGCAAATGCGCCTGAGCATGTCGCGCCTGACGCTGTGCTTCTTCTACCGCCGGATCGACTTCGCCTGCCGCCTGCCGCTTCGCCATCACGCGTTCGCGGGCTGCGGCCAGTTCGCCTTCGTCGCTGCGCGCGACGCGCTGCTTCGCCTGCTCATGCTTCGCTTCACGCGCCAGCTTTTCACGCTCCAGACGCGCCTGGCGCGCCTCAAAGCGCGCTTTCGCCTCAGCGGTGCGCTTCGCCTCAAGGTCGATAGCGCGCAGCTCGGCCTTCTCCTGGCGGTAATACTGCACCAGCGGAATATTGCTCGGGCAGACATAGGCGCAGGCACCGCACTCAATGCAGTCGTCGATATGGTGGGCGCGCGCTTTATCGTGATCGCCGCCCTGGCTGTACCAGTAGAGCTGCTGCGGCAGCAGCTTCGCCGGGCAGACATCGGCGCAGGCGGAGCAGCGAATGCAGGACTGCTCCTCGTCGCTGTTGCCCATTTCGCTGGCGGAGGGCGCGAGAATGCAGTTGGTGATTTTCACTACCGGCACGTCAAGCGACGGCAGGGTAAAGCCCATCAGCGGCCCCCCCATAATCACCATCTGGCGCGGAGCGGGCGTAAAGCCGACCTGGTGCAGCAGGTGGCTGATTGGGGTGCCGATCCGGCTCCAGACGTTGCGCGGCTGCGCAATCGCCTCGCCGGTCAGCGTCACCACGCGTTCGGTCAGGGGCTCACCGTTGATCACCGCGCGCTTCACCGCCCAGGCGGTGCCGACGTTCTGCATCAGTACGCCGATGTCGGTAGAGCGTCCGCCGTGTGGCACTTCCAGACCGGTAAGTATTTTGGTCAGCTGCTTCGCGCCGCCGGAGGGATACTTTGTCGGGATAACGCGGATTTGCAGATCGCGTTCGCCACCCAGCGCCCGCTTCAGTGCGGCAATCGCTTCCGGCTTGTTATCTTCAATGCCGATCAATACGCGCTCGGCCTGCAATACCCAGGCGAGGATGCGGCTGCCTTCCAGCACTTCGGCGGCATAATCCTGCATCAGGCGATCGTCGGCGGTGATATAGGGCTCACATTCGGCGGCGTTGATAATCAACGTTTTCACGCCGCGCAGTCCGCCGCGCAGCTTGGTGCCGGTCGGGAAGCCCGCGCCGCCAAGGCCGGCGACGCCCGCGTCGTGAATGCGCTGAACGATATCGGCGCGCTCGCGCTGGCGGTAGTCCGCCATCGGCTCCAGCGTTGCCCAGCGATCCTCGCCGTCCGGCGACATAAAAATGCAGAGTTCCGACAGCCCAGAGGGATGCGCGGTCATATGCTGCGCAATCGCATCAATGCTGCCGGAAGTCGGCGCATGCACCGGCAGCATCCGGCCGTTGCCGAAGGTCAGCGGCTGACCGCGCAGCACGCGATCGCCCGGCGCGACGCAAATCTCGCCTTCATGGCCGATATGCTGTTTCAGCGGAATAATAAAACGGTCCGGCAGCGGCAGCTGGCTCAGCGGGGTGCCGTTAGACTGGGTTTTCATTTCGGGCGGATGGATGCCGCCCTGGAAATCCCACAGCTTCTCTTTACGAAAGATATTCAACAGATTAAGCATGGCTTTCTACCGGGATCACCCGTACAGGAATGGTTTCAAGATCCCACTTCCAGTTAGCGGTAGTGGTCGCCACTGGACGCATCTCGATGCAGTCGGTAGGACAGGGCGCGACGCAGAGATCGCAGCCGGTACAGACGTCGCTCAACACGGTATGCATGGCGCGCGTCGCGCCGACGATGGCGTCCACCGGACAGGCCTGGATACATTTGGTGCAGCCGATGCAGTTCGCTTCGTCAATCCAGGCCACGGTGCGCACCGGCTCTTTCGCCGTTTCGTCGCCGTCAATCGGCTGGGGATCAACGTTCAGCAATGCCGCCAGCTTGAGCATGGTCTGCTCGCCGCCCGGCGCGCATTTATTGATCGCCTCGCCGTTATTGCCCACCGCGTCCGCATAGGGACGGCAGCCGGGGTAGCCGCACTGGCCGCACTGGCTTTGCGGCAGTAATTCGTCGATCTGTTCGACGATAGGATCTTCTTCTACTTCGAAGCGGCGAGAGGCGTAGCCCAGCAGCGCGCCGAACACCAGGGCCAGCGCGCTCAGAACGATAATTGCAATCCAGATAGCGGACATCAGAATTTCACCAGACCGGTAAAGCCCATAAACGCCAGCGCCATCAGGCCAGCGGTCACCAGCGCGATAGAGGAACCTTTAAAGGGCGCAGGCACGTTAGCCAGCACCAGACGCTCGCGCATCCCGGCAAACAGCACCATCACCAGCGAAAAGCCGAGCGAGGCGCTAAAGCCATAAAGAGCCGCCTGCAAAAAGGTGTGGTTGAGATTGACGCTCAGCAGCGGCACGCCGAGCACCGCGCAGTTGGTGGTAATCAGCGGCAGAAAAATGCCGAGCAGCCGGTAGAGCGACGGGCTGGTTTTACGCACCACCATTTCGGTGAACTGCACCACGACGGCGATCACCAGGATATAAGCCATGGTGCGCAGATAAACGAGATCGAGCGGCACCAGGATCAGGTGGTTTACCAGCCAGGCGCAAATCGACGCCAGGGTGATCACAAAGGTGGTGGCAAGGCCCATGCCAATCGCCGTCTCCAGCTTTTTGGAAACGCCCATAAAAGGACAGAGGCCCAGGAATTTCACCAGAACGAAGTTGTTCACCAGCACAGTGCCTACAAACAGCAGCAGATAATCGGTCATTTTTTCGCCATTGATTCGGAAAGCGGCTCATTATCTGTGATCTGTGACGCTATCTCAACCACTGCGCGAAAGGCAGCAGGCTGTATCGCACTCAGTATTAAATTGTTGACGAAACTCACGGCGTTACGGCCGGATAAACGTCGTTTTCACCCGCTGGGAACGTTTGAAGTAGGGCACAAAAACCGCGGCGGCGAGCAGGGCCAGCAGGAGCGTCTGGGACGCTTTGCCGTCGGCGACCGGCGTAAAGGCGAAGGTCTTTAGCGCCAGCAGCAGCGTGACCAGCAGCCAGATAATATAGTGGCGCGGCAGACGGCGCGAACGTTTGCAGAAGATCCAGCATACCCACAGGCTGTAAAACCAGACGGCGAGCGCGGTCAGCAGAGAGATCGCCCAGTTGGTCACCAGCATGCCGCCGTGAGAAAACAGCGTCGCACGCCATGCCGGATTAAACAGCGGGCTGAGATACATCGCCACTACCAGAGCGCTGGTGAGCAGCATCATAATCAGCCAGGCGAGCGGGACAAGCAGCCAGCCGCCCAGACGCGGCGCGGTTACCGATTCAGTCATAAGGATGATCCTGTTGCGACAAGGAAAGCGGGAGAGAATAACACGTTCAAACAGAGCCTGCCTGCGCAGAAGAGAAGCGGCGCCAGCAGGCCCGTTAATCGCGGATCAGACGACGTAACGCCACACGGTTTTCGGCACGCGGCCTAAATCGTACAGCCGACCGCCCGACGCCAGTTCAGCGCGCCGATGATCCGCCGCGCGGTACATGCTGATGATCTCGTTATCATCGGTGAGCGAGTAGTTGAGGTGATCGTAGAGTTTTTCCAGACTTTCCAGATTATTCACTTTGCGGAATTTGAGCAGGTAATCTTGCGCAGTCATGATTGCCATAAATGAAGAGAACAGAGGAGAGGTCAGTATAGGGAGCAACTGCACGCTGTCCAGCGTCTTATGCTGAAAAAAAGACAAATTATTTATTTTTTCTAATCAATGCGCTAAAAACGCCAGTTATTACTATTTGCGAAGCCTAAAGCGAAACGGCTAAAAAGTGCTTTGTCGCCGTCAGCCGCTCGCCGCTGCGCTAAAGCTGTTCAGGCCTTACCGCGACCGCCATTACATTTTTGTGGCCCTGAATCCGCTTCGCTTAGAGTTATAAAACCTTATTTATTGCGCTCCCCGTGGTGCAGATGAATGAAAGCGGTTAATAACAGCGCTTTTAACAAATCTGCATCTCTCTCTTGCCGTCCGGCTGCGCGTCGGGCAACGCTGTGTATGCCTCGCTTCTGTGCGGAAAATCACAAATTTATCATCTCACCTGCGCCACGTCCGATGACCAAAGTTTACGTATTATTGTAATCGCTTTCAGGAGCAGATTTCATAAGCGATTCTGTTTATTACATTTATTTAACCGGCATTTTTAAAATAACCAGTCGTTTTGTCCATGCCTGATAAGGCGAGCAACTGCCATACCTGCACGTAACCCCTTTAATTTGAACTAATTTGTGAGGCGCGTCGCCCTTATTCATAGCGATTTACGCCAGGCTAAACGGGCTCTTTACCCTTACTCGCAAAAGCCCTTCAGAGGAATGCAAACTATGTGGAAACGTTTACTTTTGACCACCCTGGTCAGCGCCGCGTTAGCAGCGCCGGTAATGGCGGCTGACCTGACGGTCGGCTTCTCTCAGGTCGGCTCCGAATCTGGCTGGCGTGCAGCGGAAACTAACGTGGCGAAAAGTGAAGCGGCGAAGCGCGGCATCACGCTAAAAATCGCTGACGGTCAGCAAAAACAAGAGAACCAGATCAAAGCGGTGAGGTCGTTTATCGCTCAGGGCGTGGACGCGATCTTTATTGCGCCGGTGGTGCAGACCGGCTGGGAGCCGGTGCTGGAAGAGGCCAAAGATGCCAAAATTCCGGTGTTCCTGCTCGATCGCGCCATCGTGGTAAAAGATAAATCGCTCTATATGACGGTGGTGACCGCTGACAACGTGCTGGAGGGCAAACTGATTGGCGACTGGCTGGTGAAAACCGTTGGCAACAAGCCGTGTAACGTCGTCGAGCTGCAGGGTACCGTCGGCGCCAGCGTCGCTATCGACCGTAAAAAAGGCTTTGCCGAGGCGATCGCCGGCCATCCCAATATCAAGCTGGTTCGTTCGCAGTCTGGCGACTTCACCCGCAGCAAGGGCAAAGAGGTGATGGAGAGCTTTATCAAGGCGGAAAACAACGGCAAGAACATCTGTATGGTCTATGCGCACAACGACGACATGGCGATCGGCGCGATTCAGGCGATTAAAGAAGCTGGCCTGAAGCCGGGTAAAGATATCCTCACCGGATCTATCGACGGCGTGCCCGATATCTATAAGGCGATGCTGGCAGGAGAAGCAAACGCCAACGTCGAGCTGACGCCGAATATGGCTGGCCCGGCTTTCGACGCGCTGGAGAAGTTCAAAAAGGATGGCACGCTGCCGCCGAAAATCACCAAAACCGAATCCCGGCTCTATCTGCCTGCTGATGCGCAGGCACAGCTGGATCTGAAAAAAGGCATGGGTTACTGAGCCGCGAGCCGCTCTCCGGAGCGGCTTTTTATCTGTTGAGGCGGAGCTGACAAGATGATTAGGCACAATGATGATGCGCTGCTCACCATCAGCGGCGTCAGCAAAGGTTTTCCCGGCGTTAAGGCGCTGGACAACGTGTC
>NZ_DJDN01000038.1:5957-6228 GCF_002431095.1 Pantoea sp. UBA5923
CCTGATCAAGGTGCTGACCGGGGTGTACAGCCGCGACGCGGGCACGCTGACGCTGAACGGGCAGACCATTGCGCCGCGCAGCACCGCTGACGCGCAAAAGATGGGCATTGGTACGGTCTATCAGGAGGTCAATCTGCTGCCGAATATGTCGGTGGCTGACAACCTGTTTATCGGCCGCGAGCCGCGCCGCTTCGGCATGGTCGATCGTCGGCGCATGGTGCGCGACGCCGACGCGCTGATGCGCAATTACGGATTTGTTCTCGACGTAACG